>NZ_CFKYFN010000053.1:0-31915 GCF_985060555.1 Odoribacter sp.
GTCAACTGGTCTCTGGCAATTGTCAATCCCCCACAGGTGCGGGAACTTAGAATTTTTTGTAGACTTTATAAACTTTCGACTAATTTAATGGGACGTTTTATGATGCGTTTATTTTGTTTGTTATCAGTTTGTTATCTATGGTTTTGTGGGTTCGGTGGCAAGCAGGAGGGAAAGGTGTCGGATTCGGCTTTGTATGTCTTGAAAGATAAGGCTTATGGGCATATTTCTAAGGGCGAATATCAGGAGACGGAAAGAGTTTGTCAGGAGATTTTACAAAATACCGTTTGGGGAGGACAAGAATGGTTTTACACCTATGCCTTGATCTATCAGGGACAAGCACGGATCATGCTGGGCAAAACGCAGGAGGGATTACAGGATTTGCTCGGGGCAAAACGATTGGCTGAGATACAACACAATGATTCGGCACTTTGTTCGGTGTATAACGGGCTTGGGTTGTACGAACAAAATGTCACTTGTGACTATTACCGCTCTTTGAATTATTACCGGGAGGGGTGTGATATCGCCGAACGTTGCGGACACCGGTTGTTGTATTGTTTGTTAGTCGCTAATATCGCGGAAGTACTGACTTTAAGAAATGAAGAAGCCGGGTTGGAATATGCAGAGAAATGTTACCTGCTGGGCCGGCAGAATAATGATCCTTATCTGATCTATTGCGGGGCGATTTCTATGGCCCGCAATCTTTGTCTCAACCGGAAGATGGAAGAGGCCTGGAGATATACCCGTGAAGCGGATCGGTTGAGTAAACGTTATGACTTTAAAAATCGTTCGGATATTTATAATACATACGGAGAAATAGCGTTGGAAGCGGGGGATTATATGAAGGCCGGATTGTACTATGAGCAGGCGATCCGGGAACATGGTTTTTCACAGGCTGCTTATGTCGTGTCCACCTATGTCGGCTATGGACGGGCACTGATCGCTCAGAAAAAATACAAGTCTGCTTTGGAAAAATTACAGATCGGGAAAGAGATCTCTGAAAAAAATATCACTTCACTGTTCCGGCGGGAAGTCTACCTGTTGCTTTCAGCCTGTTACGATCGGTTAGGTGAGCCAAAAGAAGCCTTGGAATATTATAAGAAGTATACGGCTGAATCTTTTCGTTTGTATAACGAAGACAAAGAAAGGACAGAGAAGGAGTTGATGGTGAGGTATGAGACAGAGAAACGAAATAAGGAATTGGCTCAAAAAAATATGTTGTTACAAAAGGAACAGAATCGGGTGATGGCTTTGGTCGGGATCACTTTTGTCGTCTTGATCGTCGTTTTACTGTTCTACATCAATTATCGGAGAAAAAATCGATTATATAAACAGATTGTTCGGGAAAGTGTGGATTGGCTGGCGAAGGAAAGACAGTTTTCTAAGCGGATAGCAGAGCAGGAGAAACAATTGCAGGAATTGATCGGTAAGGCCGGAGCTGTTGATGGAGGGCGTTATTCCGGTTCTTCGCTGAATAAAGATAGCCAGCAGGAATTATTCGGCCGGTTGGAGCGTTTAATGCAAAACGATCAGGTATATAAAAATAGTTTATTCACCCGGGAAAAAATGGCTGAATTATTGGGTACTAACCGTACCTATCTTTCGCAGACCATCAATGAACAAACCGGATTGACTTTTACGCATTATATGAATAAATATCGGATCGAAGAAGCCCGGAGAATATTGGCTGATCCACAGGACGATACACCGATAAAAGCAATTGCTGCCGATCTGGGATTCAGCTCGGTAACTACTTTTTATACTCTTTTCAAAGCTGTCGTTCAGATGTCACCGGACCAATACCGGAAACATGCCCGCTCGCTGAGAGAAAATAAATCTTAAAGAAATGCAAAAATTGTCCGTGTAAATTCGTACGATTTTTGTATTTTAACATTTATTTTTTACAAAAAAAGCAATTGCTGATTTTGGAATTGCTTTAATAATAAGGTGTTTTTCGGATTTGTTTTTCTTTGTCCTACTAAATCATTTTTAAGAATTTGTTATGAAGATAATGTTAAGGACTATGAAGAACGGATTTTATTTCCTGGGTGGGCTGCTACTTTTAGCGGGGGCCTGTACTGCGCCGGATTCGTACCGGTTGGTTGGAAATCTGAGCGGGTTAGCGGATGGTACCAGGATGCTTTTGGTACCGGCGGCAACACACAAACAAGAGAAGCCTATCGGTGAAGCTGTGGTGGAAGATGGAAAATTTGTTTTCGAGGGACAGTTACCCGAGCCGCGGTTGTTGAATCTGCAGGCAGAGGGGAAGCAGTTGTATTATGCCTTTATGCTGGAAAACGGTGAGGTGACTATAACAGGCGAAGCCGTCTCTACGACCGATGGAGATCGGGAAATGGTGACATTGAATAAGGCGGTTGTTACGGGTAGTAAGGCAGATCGGGAATTCCGGGAGAAAATAGCTTTCCGGCAGGAGTTGGATAAAGCTTATACTCGGTTACACCAAAAATACGAGGATATAAGCCGGCAGTTGGGGGAGGCCCGCCGTACCGGAAATGCGGTGAAGATAGATTCACTGAATCAAACCGAAGAGATGAAGGCCTATGCCAGAGACGAGAAAGCTTTCTTCACTCAGGTAGAAAAGCAGACTATGGCTTCGATCAAAGCGAATAAAGATAGCTATTGGGGACCTCTGTTGATGCTGTATTGCTTTAATTATTTTACCGAGGATCCTGCCCAGATTGAACTTTACAATAGTTTCCCGGAAGAAATACAAAATGGCTACTATGGGCAGTTGTTGAAGAAGGAACTGATCCCGGAGAATCTGATCGGCAAACGGTTACCGGCCTTTTCTGCTCCCGACCGGAATGGAAATATACACTCCGACAGCGATTTGCGTAAGAATAAAAAATGCGTTTTGATCGATTTTTGGGCATCGTGGTGTGGCCCTTGCCGGCGGGAAATTCCTAATTTGAAGAAAATTTACGAAGCATATGTAGACAAAGGGTTGGAAATCATTAGTATATCTATTGATAAGGAGGATAAGGCCTGGCAGAAAGCTTTGGATGAGGAACAGCTGCCCTGGCCTAATTTGATCGATCGGCAAGAGTTGTTCGGAGAGCAGTTTTACGGGCGTACGATCCCGGCTATTTTTCTGGTTACCGAAGACGGAATCGTACAGTATGATAAACTGCGGGGACAAGCGTTGTCCGATAAAATTGCCGAAATATTGAACTAACCGATACTTACTATAAAACTTATGAAAATGAAAAAAAATGTCCAAAACAAAAATTACCGGAGAGGGTGGCGTTTGTTGGCTGTGATCGGTATGCTTTTGTGTTTACCTTTATTACAGCTGAAGGCTCAGGAAATGCGAACGATTACCGGGCTTGTTGTCGATCAGAAGGGAGAAATACTGCCCGGAGCTACGGTGAAAGCGGTACAAGCTCCGGGAGTGAAAACCCTGATCGCTACTTCGACCGATCTCGATGGGAAGTTTAAGTTGAATATTCCGTCGGAGGTTACTCAGATTGAAGTTACTTTTGTCGGGTATAAAAACCAGCAGGTAGCCCTGAAAGGGAAAACCGATTTTAAAATTGTACTGACAGAAGATACCCAGGAGATGGAAGAAGTGGTGGTAACCGGTATGTTCACCCGTAAAGCGAATAGTTATACCGGCTCGGTTACCACAATCAAGGGGGATGAATTGAAAACGGTCGGGAATGGAAATGTCTTGTCCAGTTTGAAAAATATAGATCCTTCTTTTCTGATGGTTGAAAATCTGGAGGTTGGTTCGAATCCCAATGCGATACCCGATTTTCAGATGCGTGGACAGACCGGATTTACCGAAGTGGCCAGTGAATATCAGGAAAATCCGAATCAGCCGTTATTTATTTTGGATGGATTCGAGACGACGCTGACGAAAATTATGGACCTTGATATGAATCAGGTACAGAGTGTTACTTTGCTGAAAGATGCTACTGCTAAGGCGATTTATGGGTCGAAAGCGGCCAATGGCGTGGTGGTGGTAGAAACGATCCGACCGGAAAAAGGGAAAATGAAGATTACCTATACCGGAAGCCTGGATATCGAAGCTCCGGATTTATCCAGTTATGATTTGTGTAATGCCGAGGAAAAATTGCGGGCGGAATATCTGGCCGGTTTCTATACTTCTTCGACGGGATCTGCCACAGAACAGATGAATCTGGACAAAAGATATACGACCGTTGCCAGTGCTATCGCGGCCGGTGTCGATACGTATTGGCTGGATAAACCTTTGCGGGTGGGGGTCGGACAAAAACATTCTCTTTATCTGGAGGGTGGGGATGATTATATGCTGTATGGGATCGATCTGAGTTATAACAATGTGGCCGGAGTGATGAAAGGGTCGAACCGGAATACCCTGAGCGGAGGGATTACATTTTCATATAAATACAAAAATTTATTGTTCCGGAATAAGTTTACGATCGACGATAATAAATCGAATGATTCACCTTATGGTTCGTTCAGCGATTATGCTTACCTGAATCCTTATAACCGTTTGCATGACGAGGATGGAGAAATGGAAGATTCCTGGACGGGTTTGGTGACCGAATATAATTATCTGAAAAATGGCCTGATCAATACCCGGTTTGAAGACAGATACACGACGTTTACCGAAAATTTTTATGCCGAATACCAGGCGTTGCAAAATCTGCGTCTGACTGCCCGGTTCGGTTTGACGAAAAAGAACTCCGGTTCGGAAGATTATTATCCTGCCGGACATACCAATTTTGTCAGCTATACAGGGGATAATTTGTATAAGCGGGGTAGCTATTCCACCTATTCCCGTAAAGATAATAACCTGAGTCTGGATTTGGGGGCGGCTTATTCGATCTCAAAATTGAGGCATACGCTTTTTTTGAATGCCCAATACAGTATGAGCCGGGCGAAATATGACTATTATACGGTTGCTGTGCAGGGATTGGCCAATGATAATATGGATCATATTTCGATGGGGGTAGAATACAAGAATACCAAACCGACCGGTAGCGAAGGGATTACCCGGGACATGGGGTTCACCGGTTCTTTAAACTATTCTTTCGACGATCGTTATTTGTTGGATGTCAATTACCGGTTGAACGGTTCTTCCGATTTCGGGACCAATAACCGTTGGGGACATTTTTATTCCTTCGGTTTGGGTTGGAATCTGCATAAAGAGAGTTTCTTCAGTGATATAGAATGGATCGAGCGGATAAAATTCAGGGCCTCGACAGGTTATACCGGGTCGCAAGGTTTTAATTCTTATGATGCTATTGCAACCTTGAATTATTACCAAAGTGCTTATCAGGGCGAATTGGGGTCTTATTTGATGGGATTGGCTAATCCTGATCTGGCCTGGCAAAAAAAATACGACAATAATATCGGTGCGGATCTGAGTTTTTTGCAGGGAGCGGTGAATGTGCGTTTCGATTATTATGTTTCGACGACCAAAGGGACGATCACTTCGGTGACGACTCCGCCTTCTATGGGATTTTCTTCTTACATGGCCAATTTGGGTGAAGTGGAAAACAAAGGTTGGGAAGTGTACCTGAACGGCCGGATTTGGAGAGATACGCCAAGCCGGAGTTATGTGAATTTTTATGCGTCGGCGGCTGCCAATAAAAATATCCTCAAGAAAATATCTAATTCATTGAAAGCATTGAACGATAGCACGGATGAAGAGTACGACTCGTCTTCTGCTACCTCGGTACCTGTCCGTTACGAAGAAGGCCAGTCGATGAGTACGATCTGGGTAGTGAAATCTTTGGGTATCGATCCCCAGACCGGGAAAGAGGTGTTCGTGAAGAAAGACGGTTCGCTGACTTACGATTGGAGTAGTTCCGATTTTATTGCCGGCGGAGATACCCGTCCGAAGGTATCCGGTAATTTCGGTATCAATATGGAGTATCATGGGTTCGGATTGAATGCGGGTTTTACCTGGCGGCTGGGTGGACAAATGTATAATACGACTTTGTTGGACAAAGTAGAAAATGCCGATGTACATTATAATGTCGACCGGCGGGTTTTCACCGGACGTTGGAGTGAACCGGGGCAAGTGGCCCGTTTCAAGTCGATTACGGACGACTCCGAGACTAAACCTACGAGTCGGTTTGTTGAAGATTATAATCTGCTGACATTCTCTTCTTTGAATGTTTATTATGATTTCCGGGAGTGTCGTTTCATGGAAAAGAGTTTTCTGCAACGCATGAAAGCCACCTTTTATATGAATGATATTGCTACCATTTCTTCGGTGAAAACGGAACGCGGAACTTCTTATCCGTTTGCCCGTTCGTTCTCTTTCTCATTACAGGTAACTTTTTAAAACAGGACAACTATGAACAAATTAAGATACAATGTGAGCTTTTGGCTCGGTGCCTTGTTCCTTTTCGTGACGGGAGGATGTTCGGATTATTTCGATGTACGTCCGAAATCACAGGTGCTCGCCGACGAACTTTTTTCTACGGAAGAAGGTTTCAGCGACCAGTTGACCGGAGTGTACAAGAGATTGGCTTCGACCTCTTTGTATGGGCAGGAAATGACCTTCGGGTTAGCCGAAGCCTTGACACAAAATTATGATCTGGCAACAGGAAGCGAGTATTATGAGGCAGGCCTTTACAATTATGAGAATACGGCGGTGAAGAATAAGATCACTACGGTTTGGTCGCAGATGTATTCGGCGATTGCCAATCTGAACATTATGCTGGAGTATATCGATAAAAATCCGGCGATGTTCAGTGGGGATAATTATCGCATATACAAAGGGGAGGCTTTGGGATTGCGTGCTTTTCTGCATCTGGATTTATTGCGGATGTTCGCTCCTTCGTATGCTTCGAATGCACAAGCTCCAGCCATCCCTTATGTAATGACTTATTCGACAGCGGTAACCCCGCAGTCTACTGTCGATAAAGTATTGGATTATGTCATTGCGGATGCCCGGGAAGCTCTCGGGCTGCTGGAAACCGATCCGTTGTTTCTGGCCGATAGTCTGGAAGCTTATACTTATCGGAACGATCGTTCCTATCGGTTTAATTATTATGCCGTTGCAGCAACTTTAGCCAGGGCTTATCAATGGAAGGGAGGGGCCGATAATCTGGCGCAGGCTTTGGTCTATGCCCGGAAAGTGATCGAGGAAAAGAAATTTTCCTGGGTACACTATACTTCTATCACTTCGTCGAATGCTTACGAAAGGGATTTGTTGTTCGCTTCCGAACTGTTATTCCGTTTGAATGTGCTCGATATGGACGATATTATCGGGCCTTATTTTAAAGAACAGACCGATAAGACGAAAAAATTGTCTCCTTCCGAGGAAATGTGGGACGATATTTACGAAGTTTCGACTAAAGCGTATGGGCAGGATTGGCGGCATACTTATCATTGGACTTATAGTGGCAGTGATCCTTATCTGTCTAAATTCTGGCAGTATGAAAACGGTACATATAAAAATTTTATGCCTGTTTTGCGTTGGTCCGAAATGTATTATATCGCTGCCGAAGCTTCACTGAATACCGATTCCCGGCAGGCTGTCCGTTATCTTAACACTGTCCGGAACAACCGGTATCTGGATTTCGACCCGTTGGATGAAAACTTGCCGGTGACACAGATTCAAAATGAAATCTATAAAGAATACCGGAAGGAATTGGTGGGGGAAGGACAATTGTTTTACTATTATAAGCGCTTGAATTTTGCTTCTATTCCCGGGTCGGCGGTCAGCGGTAGCGACGATATCTATGTTTTGCCGATGCCGGAGAATGAGGTTGAATTCGGTAACCGGCAATGATTGTAGAACTGATAAATTGGATTATTATGATAAAATATATACTACTGGGAATTTGGGGATTACTCTTGTTGAATTCCTGCGAAAATGATGATTTTGTTTGGGGAAAAGAAGATTTTGCCCGGATTGTCGGCCCGGAGATCTGGACCAGAAATACAGATTCGATGACTTTTACCTTTTCGGTTTATCCGGAAGAGGTAAAGGAATTTGCTGTAGCGTCTTGTGTCGTGATACAAGGGAAAGTGGCGGATTACGACCGGACAGTGAAATTGGCTGTCGATCCGTCGAAAACAACTGCACAGGCATCCGATTATTCACTGCCCCGGGAAGTGATACTGAAAGCCGGTCAGGATTCGGTGGGGTTCGATATCCTGCTTTACCGGACGGAAGCGATGCAAACCGAAGAAGTACGTCTTCAGGTGAAGATAGACGGCTCCGGTGATCTGCAACCGGGAGTCGATGCGTGGTCTGCTTTGACTATCGCCTGGAACGATAAAATTACCAAGCCGGGCAATTGGGAGGATTTGACCGAATTTTTCGGTGACTATAGCGAGACCAAATACCGGTTTATTATTTCGACTTTGGGAGTCAGTCAGTTTACCTATGGAGAAGCAGAGGGGATGACTTGGGGAGAAATGTGGAACTATCGTTTACGGATGGTCGCTGCGCTGGAAGAATATAATGCCACCCATTCGGAGAATATGAAGGATGAAAATGGGGCTGTCGTTTCTTTTTAATTAATAAAAATAGCATATCATGAGAAGAATGAAATATAAAATCGGGGCTTTTTGCCTCTTGGCGATAGGACTTTGGGGATGTCTGGAGGATAAAGGCGTGTATGATTACGACTTCGATGTGGCGCCTGAAATAAAGATAGATACGGTTGGAACGGATAAAACCGAACTGTTCCGGACCTGGGAAATCGGGGATACCATTCATTTTACGCCCCGGGTTACCTATAGTAAGCCTGAAAATCTGGTATACCGTTGGTTTGTTATGGATTCCGATTACAAACCGGAAACGGTGGGGAATACGACGGTGTATCCGCCGGCCGACACCATTTCCCGTACACTCGATCTGAATTATGTGGTGAGTCTCGAGGCGGGGAAAGCTTATCAGGTGTGGATGATGGCCAAAGATACGGTATACAATACGATGGGATTTTTTCTGGCGAGATCGTACCTGACTCTTCCTCAGGCGGGTTCTAAGAGTGGAATTTATTGTTTACAAGAAAAAGAGGGCCGGGTGGATGTCGATGTTTTCGGATCGAAAAGGACCTTGATTTTCAGCGGATCACAGGCTGAAGAATATTGGCACGAACAGGATTATTGGAGTGGTTTACATCCGGAACATCCTTTGGACGGTGAGGCTAAGCTGATTTTTTATTCTACTACGGGAAAATGGTATTATATCCTGACCGGACAGGAGGCTTTGCGTTGTTCACCTGCGAATATGGTGATTATGGACACCTGGAACGATATGTTTTATTCAGCGCCCGAATACGGTCCTGAGGCGATGATGTGTGTGAATAATTGTGATTTCCTGATCAATAACGGAAGGTTGCATTGTCTGTATATTCAAAGTGCCGGTGACCGGAAGTTTCCGGTAGCGATGAGCGGTACGTATGATCTTGCTCCTTACCTGGCTTCGGCTACGATTGCGGGTTGGGGGCCTGTGACCGGGGCTATCGGGGCTTACCAGGTGGTTTTCGACAAAGAACAGAACGGTTTCCGGCCTTTCTTCAACCGGGCTTCGTCATTGAGCCGTTTTAGTGAAGCGGATGCTGAAGCGGTATTCGATGTGAACCATATGAACGGGGAGTTGGTGTATTCGGCCACCGTAAACGGAGGTGAGACGATGGCGGTGATGAAACGTGACGGTGGGTATTGGATGGATGTGGCTTGTTTCTACAATGTCGTGGATAATGGAAAGCTGGCTCGTTACTCCCGTTCCCTGGCCGGATGTGAGAATTTAGACCGGGCCACTTGTTTTACTTCGACCAATGCAGGCTCCGTTTTGTTTTATTCGGTCGGTAATACTTTGTATTCTTATAGTTATACTACCGGGCAAACGGAATCTGTAAAAGTGTGGAACTCGGATGACGACGACGAAGTCATTACTTGTCTGTATATGATCGGAACGGGGGGATTCCCGACAGCCGGACGTGTTTTGTGGGCTGCCGTATGGAATGAAAAAACTCAGGAAGGAAAGATCGTAGAATTTGAAGTGAGTCCTACTACCGGAAAGATTGAAGACATGTACGGACCGATGTTCGGAGGGCCGGCCAATAGTCCGAGTATCTTCTCCGGTTTCGGTAAAGTGATCTCGATGACACAAACGATTTAGGCTGGGAAACAGACGTTGGGGCAAAGGTGTGTTAGTAAACGTTACAGAGGGAGCATGAGACAGGTTATCCTCCGTAACGTTTACCCCCTCTGTAACTTATGTTTGTAAAACTGAATTTTTCAAAAAAAGTTTGACTATATGAAATTTAATATTACTTTTGCAGCGTCAAAAACCGGCACGCGGGCGTGGTGGAATTGGTAGACACGCTAGACTTAGGATCTAGTGTCGCAAGACTTGGGGGTTCGAGTCCCTTCGCCCGTACAAAAGTAGGGAAGCCACCTTATGCGAGGTGGCTTTTTTCTGATTGAGAAGAGAGTTAGTCATATATAATAACAATTGCTATAATTCAAGAATGGCATGAATATAACGAAAAACCAGATCGACGATCTGAATGCAACCATTAAGATCGAACTAGGTAAAGAAGATTACGCCGGCCGCGTAGAGAAAGCATTGAAAGATTATCAGAAGAAAGTAGTAGTAAACGGCTTCCGTCCAGGAAAAACTCCGATGGGAATTGTGAAAAAAATGTACGGAAAATCTTTATTGGTAGATGAAATCAATAAAGTTTTGGGAGAATCGTTGAATAACTACATCAAGGAGAATAACCTTCAGATTCTGGGTGAACCGCTTCCGAACGAGACTGAACAGAAGGAACTGAACCTGGAGGATGAAAATTTCGAATTCCTGTATGATATCGCTTTGTCTCCTGAGGTGAATGCCAAAATGAGCAAACGTGAAAAAATACCTTTCTATACCATCAAAGTTGACGATGAAATGATCGACAAACAGATCGAAAGTATCTGTAAAAACAACGGTAACATGATCGCTGTAGATGAGATCGAAGGTACCGAATACCTGAAAGGGGAATTGATCGAATTGGACGCTGACGGAAATGTGAAAGAAGGAGGTATCAAAAACGAAGATGCTTCGATGTCGGTATTCCACATGAAAGATGAAGAAGCTGTAAATGCTTTCAAGGGTAAAAAAGCAGGTGAGGAAGTGAAGTTCAATGCAGTGAAAGCATACCCGAACAAGACCGATTTTGCTGCTATGTTGGGTGTCACGAAAGAAGAAGCCGAACATGCCGGTGAAAACTATTGTTTTATCGTCAAAGAAATCAAACGTTATATCGATGCAGAAGTAAACGAAGAATTGTTTACTAAATTGTATGGGGAAGGAGTGGTCAAAGATGCAGCGGATTTCCGTAATCGCGTGAAGGCAGATATCGAAAATCAGCTGAAAGGACATTCTGAATACCGCTTTACCATCGATGCCAAAGAAAAACTGATAAAGAAAAATGAAGATGTCGTTCTGCCCGAAACTTTCCTGAAAAGATGGATTGTGGCTGTCAATGAAAAGATGACTCCTGAAGAAGTGGAGAAAGATTTCGAAGGCTACCGGGATGAATTTAAATGGCAGCTGGTGAAATCGGCTATCGTGAAAGATTATGATGTGAAGGTGGAAGCCGAGGATATGAAACGGGAAGGACGCCAGATCGCTGCTGCCCAGCTGCAACAATACGGGTTATACGGATTGACCGACGAACAGCTGGACGGATTTGCAGCTAAATTGCTGGAAGATGAAAAACAGCGTCAGCATCTGTATGAAAGAGCTTTAGATAACAAAGTCTTCGACGTGATCCGGGAAAACGTGAAGCTCGAAGAACAAGAGATTTCTATGGCTGATTTCGAAAAATTATTCCAGAAATAAGATTTTAGGAAATAATATGGGAAAAGCCTTGCTATGCAGGGCTTTTTTCTTTAAACACCCGGAGGGGAACGGGATATGAAGGAGGTTTGCGCGTGAGCATGTATCAGACTCATATATTGAAAAATGGATTGAAGGTCATTCATCAGCAGGTGGACGGTAAAGCTGCCTGGTGTGGATTGATTATCGGTGTCGGTAGCCGGGACGAGCGCCCGGAAGAAGAGGGGATCGCTCATTTTATCGAGCATGTGATTTTTAAAGGGACGGAGAAAAGAAAAGCCTTTCATATCCTGAGCCGCATAGAAGATGTGGGAGGAGAACTGAATGCTTATACGACGAAAGAAGATACTTGTATTTATGCTTCCTTCCTGGCCAGGGATTATGAACGGGCTTTGGAATTGTTCGCCGATATCGTGTTTCATTCGGTATTTCCCGAAAAAGAGATAGAGAAAGAAAAAGAGGTAGTGATCGATGAGATCAATTCTTACAAAGATAGTCCGGGCGAATTGATTTTCGACGATTTCGAGGAACTGATTTATCCGGATTATCCGATCGGTAGAAATATCCTGGGAAGCGAGAAGGCGGTAAAAGGCCTCCGGCGGGACGATATTATCGATTTCGTCAAACGGAATTACCGGCCGGGAAGAATGGTGATCAGTTCGGTCGGGGATATTCCTTTCGATAAACTGGTCCGCCTGATTGAAAGATATTTCGGAGATATTCCCGGGGATCCGGCTGTATTGGTTCGTGAACGTCCCGGGATATACTTGCCCCGGCAGAAAGTGATCGATATGGATACTTATCAGAATCATTGTATTATAGGAAACGTCGCTTACGATTATACCGAAGATAAACGTCTGGCTTTTTCTCTTTTGGTCAATATCCTGGGGGGGACGGGGATGAATTCCCGTTTGAACCTGAATATCCGGGAGAAATACGGACTGGCTTATAACATCGAAGCTTCCTATACCCCCTATTCGGATACGGGGGTTTTCACGATATACTTCGGCTGTGATGCCGGCGATCTGGACAAGTGTCTGCGACTTTGCCGGAAAGAGATGGCGGCTTTGGGGGAGGAACTTTTGGGATATAACCAATTGCGTAAAGCCAAAAATCAGATGATCGGGCAGATCACCCTGGCGTCGGAAAATTATGAAAATATGATGCTGTCCAGTGGCAAGAGCTTTCTTATTTATGATAAAGTGGATGAACTGGAGGCGGTCTGTGAAGAGGTAGGAGGTATTACCCCTGAGTTGCTCCGGCAGGTGGCCCGGGAGATTTTTGCTCAGGATAAACAATCGGTTTTGATCTATAAATAAAGAAAGTATGTTGGACTTGGATGCTGAACTGGAAGAATATATCGGATTGCACTCCGAACCGGAACCGGAAATATTGCAACAGTTGTCGAGGGCTACTCATCAGAAGATTTTAAGACCCCGGATGTTGTCGGGAAATCTGCAGGGGCAATTCCTGAAGATGCTGTGCCGGATGAACCGGGTCCAACGGGTGTTGGAAATCGGGACATTTACCGGTTATGCAGCCATCTCGATGGCGATGGGCATGGGAGAGAAAGGCGTGCTCCATACCATCGACATCAATGACGAGATTGAAGATTTTACGCGTAATTATATCGAACGTAGCGGACTGGCCGGACAGATCGTTTTTCATATCGGAGATGCCTGTGAGATAATACCCGGGCTGGATGAATGCTTCGATCTGGTATTCATCGATGCCGATAAAAGGCAATATGCAGCGTATTACCGGCTGGTATTCGATAAGGTGCGGCCGGGAGGTATCATTGTGGCTGACGATGTGCTGTGGGACGGTAAGGTCACGGAAAAAGATACCCGCGATGCGCAAACACGCGGGATACTGGAATTTAATGAGTTGGTGCAGGCCGATATCCGGGTAGAAAATCTGTTGTTGCCTGTGCGGCATGGATTGATGCTGATCCGGAAGAAAGATTAGGAATCGGAGATAGAAATTGAGTGAATTAATTTTATCTTTGTAAGGATATAAACAGAGCATAATTATGAGACAATATTTGGATTTGCTGGACCGGATTTTGAGTGAAGGAGCAGAGAAAACAGACCGTACCGGAACAGGGACGATCAGTGTTTTCGGTCATCAGATGCGTTTTGATTTACAGGCAGGTTTTCCTTTGCTGACCACCAAAAAATTGCATCTCAAATCGATTATCTACGAATTGCTTTGGTTTCTGAAAGGAGACACCAACGTCAAATATTTACAGGATCATGGTGTGAAGATTTGGAACGAATGGGCGGATGCCGACGGGGATTTGGGACATATCTACGGTTATCAATGGCGTTCATGGCCCCGGCCCGACGGGACCCATCTGGATCAGATCGCACAGGTGGTCCACGATATAAAAAACAACCCCGACTCCCGGCGTTTGATTGTGAGTGCCTGGAATGCCGGAGATATTGAAAATATGGCTTTAGCTCCCTGCCATGCTTTATTCCAGTTTTATGTGGTCGGTGGCAAATTATCCTGCCAGCTCTACCAACGTAGTGCCGATACTTTTTTGGGAGTTCCCTTCAATATCGCTTCTTATGCCTTGCTGACCCTGATGATGGCCCAGGTTTGTGGTTTGCAGCCGGGTGAGTTCGTACATACCCTGGGGGATGCCCACATATACCTGAATCATATCGAACAGGTCCGTCTGCAATTGTCCCGCGAGCCCCGCGCTTTACCGCAGATGCATATCAATCCGGCTGTGAAGGATATTTTCGGTTTCCGCTATGAAGATTTCGAATTGACCGGCTACGATCCCCATCCGCATATCAAAGGAGCGATTTCGGTATAAATCGTGGTTCAGTCTTTTTTCCTGAATCGGTTTTTATATTCCAAAACTTCTTTGAGTAGTTGAGGAGACATCGGATGATCGATCGGATTCAGCAGACTGTCCGTTACGACGATTCGGCCTGAATGTTTCTTTTCGTATATCGCTTCGGGGGTGACAAAGGCATAATTTTCTTCGGTACCTGTCAGGTGAAAGAGCGGGCGCAGGCTGTCGGTGAGAAAATGGCCCATGCTGTAATCTCCGGGAGGATTCGAAACACCGAAGAGGGTATGCATCAAAGTCGGCACAATGTCGTAATGAGTGGTTGTATGGTGATAGTTCCGTGGAGCTTGTCCGGGTTCGTAATAAATGAAAGGCACATGAATCTGTGCATCGGAATAATTACTGCCGTGACCCCAGTAATTTTTTTTATTCTCATTGAATTCCTGACTGTGGTCTCCGGTAATGACCAGGATCGAATTGTCTAAGAGTCCCTTGTGTTCGAGTTCTCCGACGATACTTCCAACCAGGGAATCTACATACCAACCGCAATTTCTGTAGAGGTTGAAAAATGGCGTGGCATCCATTTCATTACTCAGAGCCATATAATTGGCATACTCCCAGGAGGGTTCGAATTTATGACGGTGAGGAGCCGGAATGGAGATGGCATGCAACAAATCATAGAATAAAAAAGCAAAAAACGGTTTGTCGGGTTTTTGGTCCAGATATTGAAGAAAGTCGGCCGTCAGCCGGGTATCGCGTTCGAAAGGAGTAGCCCCTTGGGTTTCTGTCCGAAGGTGCGGAACTTCCCCGAAAATAATCCGGTCGAAAGGCGGATTTTGAAGAGTTGCACTCGGAAAGGTCTGAACGTCATACCCCTGTTCGAGCAGGGTTTGGATGAATAAAGGAGAGGTCCCCGATAGTTCGAAAGCTTTCCAATAGGTAGGAGAAATTCCGAAGAACAGGCCGAAAATACTTCCTCGTGTACCGCTGCTGGAACTCAGATGATGGGTGAAAACCGAACTACGGGTTGCGAAACCGGAGAGGTTCGGCATGGTCTCTGTATCGAATATCCGTGGATTCCAGGAATCCAGAAGGATAAAAATAATATTTTTCCGTGAAACGGTATCATTTGAAATCAACGGATGTAACGGATAGGTGATACCGGTATTGAGAGTGGTGGTGTCGTTCAGTTGCGGATGGGAAACCGGGTGATGGATAATTCCTAATTTTGTCATTAACTTATTAGCAGTCAATGGATAAAATTGTGGCAGGCAGGTTGCGACATTTTGTATCGAAAATTGGTTTGAAGCAGCGGCATAGGCATGCACTAAATGTGCACTTAAAGTGCTGCATACAAAGAGAACAAGATATAAGATAATTTGCCGTCTTCTCAGACGCTGATAAAAGCGGTAGGCTATCCACATTATGCCGGAAAACAGGAAGCCCACAGCCAGGATAGTCAATGCAAATCTGAGAATCAAAGACGTTTCGAAATTGAACACTTGTCCGGCATCTTGCCCGAAAACCATGTCCAGTACCAAACCGTTGATATGGAATTTGTATAGCTGAAAGACCAGGCCGTTCAGGTAGGCTACGATATTCAACAGGAAATAAAAGGTAATCAGTAGACCTTGGTTGAAACGGGGGAAAGGGCACGCCAGCGACATCAGGATATATAGCAGATAGGGAATTAAGGCAAACAGACCGGCATGTGCAAAAGCCGCAACGAGGTAGTAACCGTATCCGGCGAAATCGGTGGTCGAAGCGATATTGCTTTGCAACAGATAGAGAAAGAATTGTAAGAACAGGGTAAAAGATCCTGCAATATAGATTGCAAATCCCAGTTTGAGGCGGTTTTGTAAAGTGTTCATTTTATTTATCGATAACTTGCTGGAAAACATTCGTCAGATTCTGTACATATTTTTCCATGGTATAATGGGTGATGATCCGCTGGTATCCGGCTTCTCCGAATGCTTTCGTTTTTTCGGGATCCCGGGCCAGTGTTCCGATACTGGCTGCAATGGCTTCCGGTGAGTCGGGGCGGATGATCATACCGGTCTGGCCGTCGACCACCAATTCCCGGGCTCCGGGAATATCGGTTACGATACAAGCCACCTTACAAGCCATAGCTTCACGCAAGCTGCGGGGGGAGGCATCCCGGATAGAGGGACAGATGCAGACATCTTTACCCGGCAGAAAATGGACGGCATCCTTACGCAGACCGAGCATATGAATCCGGGCTGCTGCCGGCCCTTGTTGGGCCAATTGGTAGTCGGCTTCATCGTAATCGCCCAAATGAATCAGATGTACCCGGGGATCCTGAATCAGATGCATACCTGCAATCAGTTGCCGGAGACCTTTGAAAGGACGGTGTTTGGTATTGGCCAGGCATACGACTTGAAAAGCATCGTCAGGAATGCCCTCGACCGACTGGGGGTGAGTGAAAGCATCCTTCATCCAGTTGACATCGTAAGGTTTGGGATTTACGGTCATCTTGGCCGGAGAAATAAATTTAGACAGCTGTTCTTTGATGTCCTGGGTGGCACACATCATGTGAGCTACCCTTGGATTTAGGGTGCCTAGATAATAAGTCAGATCACTCCTTCTGATTTTAGCCTGTGTACCCCGGTAACCGACGACTTTAACCTGAGTTCCAAGTGTTGCGAATAGGGCATTGGACAGATCGGAACTGTTAATGGCATAGATGACATGGATTTGATGGGTTTTAATAATTTTACGGATACACTGAATAGTCGGCCAATTAAATTTCTTACGGAAATAAGGCACTTCGATGCCTGTGATGTCTTTGGGAATAGCTTTATGCTCGTCTTCAGTGGTATAAGTGACATAAGTGTTGAAGCCTTTGGCCTGAATAGCTTTCAACATGCCATAATTTATAATATCAATTGTGTGGGATACACAAAGTAAATTCATCATTTTAACGGGTCGGTTACGGAATTTAGCCTGACAAAGTTGTGGAAAATTTTTATAATATGCAATCCGACTGATTTATAAAGTCTGTTTACAGCCTGAATATTCCGTTTTTTTTTCGGGATTGTCGTTTTATGTCCTATTTTTGTTGAATATTTAAGTATTTAAATTTTGAAAAATATGAAATTAGCGATTATAGTTGCTGCTGCTGAAAATCATGTGATCGGAAGGGATAATGGATTGATCTGGCATTTATCGGCAGATTTGAAGCGATTTAAAGCGCTGACGACCGGTCATGCGATATTGATGGGACGGAAGACTTTCGAATCGATGGGAAGAGCGCTGCCCAATCGAAGAAATGTAGTGATTTCCGGTAATCCCGGTTTTGTCGCCCCTGGTGCCGAGGTGGTGCCGGATATCCCGAAAGCTTTGGAACTGCTAAAAGGGGAAGAACGGGTATTTGTGATCGGAGGAGGCTCGATCTACCGTGAATTTTGGGATAAGGCTTCGCAGTTGTATCTGACAGAAGTACATACCTCTCCCGAGGGGGATACTTTCATTCCTGCCATAGATCCGGATAAATGGGAATTGATCGGCCGTGAAGATCATCATGCCGATGAGAAAAATGAATTCGATTACTCATTTCTCGATTATCGTTTAAAGGCTGAATAGGGTTGAGTTATCCGAAAATCTTTTTTCGGATAGCCTTCGACCGTTCTTTCCGCTGATCTCTTCGTATGGAATAATGATTGTATTTCAACATCAGCCGGATACATGCTTCCTGATCGAAATTCCGGCATTGCGCATATTTTTTAGCCAGAAAAATATAGAGTTCGTCGCTGATGAACATGCGTCTGAAATTTTTACAACCTTCTTCGAGGTTCATCGGTTTAAAAGTCATCCGGTTGATATCCACCAGGGAAAAATGGTATTGTCCGTCTATTTGTGCGATAAGTACATTCCCCGGCGAATAGTCTTCATGGCAAACTCCTTTTTCGTGTAAAGCAGCTGTAAACTGTGCAAATGCAGTCATCAAAGCTTCATTGCCCTGTAACGGTCCCTGGTAGTATTCCCGGATTTCCCGTCGGTAAGGGCATTGCAGGCTGATATAATAACTATAATGTAGTAATCCTCCCTTAAATTCTTCGATATAAGCGATCGATTCAGGGGTTTCGAATCCCCGTTTGATGACTTCGAAAGCATTGTTGTAAGCCCGGCAAGCTTTGGATTTCCGGAAAAAAGTATAAGCGATCCGGTTAATGAAAATCGGAACCCGGTAACGTTTTACGTTTATTTCCAGACCATTCACCTTGAATTTCTTGATCGTGTTCCGTCTGTCCTGGACGATTTCTCCACCTGCGTTGAAATTTTGGGGGAGGGTTTCGATGAAGGTATAGAGAGATTTATATTGGGGATTGAGTATAATTTTCCTCATTTATTCCTTTTTATCTAATAATACGTAGATGACTTCAGGCAATAAAAACCTTCGTTTATTTGTCGGGCAAAGATAAAGAATCTTTTAGGATGTACAAATTTTATCATTCTAATACTAACCGGGATAGAATTCGCCGGCTTATCGCACCGGATGATTTTTCGCTACCAAAATAAACGAACATTTAAATTGGAGGCGATGAAAATATCCGTGGTTATTCAGACTTATAACTCAGAACAATTTTTGGAACGGGTACTGAATTCGGTGAAAGAATTCGATGAAATTGTGGTGTGTGATATGTATAGCACCGACCGTACGATTGAAATAGCCCGAAAGTTCGATTGTAAGATCGTTTATCATAAGAAAACCGATTTTTGTGAACCGGCCCGGAATTTTGCCATACACTCGGCTACTTATGATTGGGTGTTGGTGGTCGATTCGGATGAAATTGTTCCTGCGGACTTGAAGGATTATTTATATACTCTCCTTCGGGAACAACGTGCTATCGGTGGAGTTTGGATCCCACGGAAGAATTATTTGATGGGAAAATTCATACATGGGGATTATCCGGATTATATCTTACGTTTTTTCCGTAAGCAAAATGCTTTTTGGCCTCCATATGTACATGCAGTTCCCCGGGTAGAAGGAAAGGTGATCCGGGTGCCCCGTAATAAAAAAGAGCTGGCTTTTATTCATTTAGTCAACAATCCGCTGGAATTGAAGTTGAATAAACTGAATATTTACACCAGCAAAGAGATCCCCAAACGTACCGGACAGAAATATACTTTTCTTAGTATTTTTTATGCTCCGGCATATCGTTTTTTCAAGTCTTATATTTTGAAGGGAGGTTTTCGGGATGGGAAGGCCGGTGTGATCAATGCCGGAATGGATGCCTTTTATAAATTTGTTACAATCGCTAAAATCTGGGAAAACCGGATAAAGAAACAGGATATATCGAAGGAGTTGCCGGAATAGGAAATTATATTGATTTTTATGCGTTTGCTCGGTGTTTTTCATTGTATCGATATTATAAATTACCATATGCTTCAGGCGATGAGGGGGAAGGGGATCGAAACCTATGCAACTTATACTTCTGATGAAGAACGAGAGGCCTTGCCTAAGGAATGTGTGGCTTTGAGAATACCTCATTTTAAAAGTAAATTTAAATATGCCTCTATCAAGGAGGTGCGTTCGATTATAAAGAAATATCGTATCGATGTAATCTATGCTTCGAGTAGCATCGATTTATCCATTGCATTGTTCGCTTCCTGGGGGACACCTGCCCGGGTGGTAGGGTATCGGGGCACGCAGGCTAAAATCAGAAGGAGCGACCCGACTTATTATCTGGGTATTCTCAATCCACGCATAGCCCATGTGATGTGTGCAACGGAAGATATAAAACAACAACTTGCCCGGTTTATTTCTCCGGATCGAATGACTGTGTCTCCGAAACCCTACGAGGTTATGTGGATGGAAGATGTATGGGCTCATCCTAAATCCGTAGCGGGAATACCGTCGACCGCTTTTCAAGTTATATGCCTGGCCAATACCAAGGGAAGATCTTTTAAAGGATTACGGATTTTGATCCGGGCTTTGGAGCTACTGACCGATACGGACATCCACTTGATCTATTTGGGGGAGTATGATAAAGCCGACTATAAATTGGCACAAAATGGCCCTGCTGCGAAACAAATACATATGTTAGGTCCTCATAAAGATGCTGTTTATTATTTACCGGGTAAAGATGTCTGCATCTGTCCTTCGACCCGTGATGCCTCTCCCCGTAGTTTACGTGAAGCGATGGCCTGTAAAGTGGCCTGCATCGTAACGGATATTCCGGGGGCCCGGGATTTGGTCGTCGACGGGCGGACAGGTATCATCGTACAGGCCGGATCTCCGCAAGCGATTGCCGAAGGGATCCGGGTTTTGGCTGCTGACCGTGCAAAAACCAAAATGATGGGAGAAGCCGGTTATCAGCGAATCAGGACAGATTATACCATGGAGGAGTATGTACGGAGACTGAAAGGAGTATTCGACGCAATAATGACAAAATGATATTCTAAACAAAACGGTAAGGTCTCTCACAGGAACGGGATGATCCTCGATAAATGAACAGTTTTCAATAATGGAGTCTGCTTTAAAAGAATCTTTTTTTGAATGCCTTGAATTTCTTTTTACGATAATCTCTTTTTAAAGAGAGGTGGTTGTAATAATGGATCCAGGCCTTACATTGTTGGGGATCGAAATGTCTGCTTCGGGCATATTCCTGTGCGATGAAAGTATATATCTCTTCGTTTTCGAACATCCGCATCAGGTTTTTACATCCCTTTTTTAGGTCCATCTGCCTGAATTTCATTCGATTGATATCGATCAAAGCAAACTGAAAACAATCGCCTTCCCCGTTGACCAGGACATTCCCGGGAGAATAGTCCTGATGGCAAATACCGGCTTCATGTAAGGCTGCCGTGTAGCGGGCGAAAGCTCTGAGCAAGTCTTCATTACCCGTAAGGGGACCGAAATACAGTTCTCTCATCTCTTTATGAAAGGGACATTGAAGGCTGATATAGTAACTGTAATGAAGTAAACCACCCCGGAAGGTTTCGATACAAGCGATAGATTCCGGAGTATTAAACCCCCGTTTCCGGACTTCTAAAGAGTTGAAATAAGCTTTGACCGCTTTTGATTTTCTGAAAAAACGGTATGCGATCCGATTGATGAGTATAGGAACTCTGTAACGTTTTACGTTTATTTCTAATTCTTTGTATTCGAATACTTTAATCGTATTTCTTTTGTCTTGAATGACTTTCCCTTCCGAGGCGAAACGGGTTGGAAGATCTTGTACAAATTGTTGCAGGAATTTGTATTCCGGATTCAGGACAATTTTCATCGACGATAAGAATTTCAGTGTTTTTTGATTTTTCCGAATTTTTTGATACTGGTATATTTACGCCAAAGGTTCAGTTTTCGTTTGGCAGGTACCCCATGCCGGGAGATATAATCTTCGGCAGCGGCCAGCATCCGTTGTCCGACCTTTCCGTCGAGATAAGGATCGTAGTTGTCTATGATCCATTGGCGTTTAAGTGCGGCACTTTCGTCATGCAGGGCCTGTTCATAGGCTTCGGGGAGTTCGTCTGTCTGTTGTATATCGATCCAATAAATATCTTTGGCTACCGTCTGAAAGGTAATTACCGGTTTGTTCAGCAATAAAAATTCGTATACCGTCGATGAAGTATCACTGATCATGACATCGGCCATCAACTGATATTTGGTAATGTTATGATCGTCGATCCAGATGACATGCCTTTGAGAGGCTGCCCATTCCCGGTATTCATCAGTCCATTCCTGACGCGTCAAAGGATGGAATTTTAATAATAACAGGATATCCTTTTCCTGCACTAATCTATCGAGTCCCGCTTTCAAATGAGGAAGCGAGGTGAGAGAAGGCGAAAAAGTCGGTGCATAAAGTACTAATTTTTCACGTTGATGTTGCTGTAACAGCCGGGATTTTTCTTCATCGAAAGTATGTAGATTCTGAAAAATCCAATCCTGGCGCGGCCAACCGGTTTCTACTACCTCGAAATCCTTGTATTTTTTTGCCAGAGCGCTGAAACCTTCGGTGAAAAAAGGGCCTTGGGTAAAGTAGGTATCGAAATATCTTCGGATCATCCAATGGTCTTTCTTTTCGGCAGCATAACCATGGAAGATTTGTATTTTTACGCCCGGCAGATAATAAGGGACAATGTTGCAGGGAACGAAAATGGCTTCCGGCGAATAATCATAAATCTTTTGTATGCTGTCGGTCCACTTCACGCGGTCTTTTAAGGGAAAGTCAGGGATATTCCGGGAATGGACATACCATAAAATGTCGTGTCCTCCGCTTTTCAGTGCCTCTTCCTGAATAGGAGTCAGAATATTGATGGCATATTTTTGTTCACAAAATAAAACAATACGCATAACAGATATTATAATAAATGTGCAGGAATTTTATCAATAGCTTGCTGAAAGTCAGCAACGGTATCCAGTTCCATAGAAAAAAACGGGGTCGTATCTACGATACCGAAAGTATGACCTTGGGCGATCAGACGCTCGAAGGCTGCTTCGTAAAAAATATTGACCTGATTTTCTTGCAGAATCATCCGGTCGAGTTCATCCACTAAAGCATGAGTATAACCGCCCGACATTTTTTCGATACCTATAGATTCCCCGATAGCTTTTCCGATGGAACAGGTTTTACTGATTTCGGCTACTTTACCTTGGGCATCAGGAATAACCTTGATTTCTTCTTCAGAAAGCGGGTGGTCGTTGAGAGCCAGACAAGTAGTGTCGGGACAATCCAATACGGCTTTTACCAATAACGGATCGAACAGGATGTCACTATCTAAAAGTAAGATACGTTCCCCCCGGATTTTATCTTTAGTCAACCAAAGGGAATAGATATTATTGGTTGAAGCATATTTTTCGTTGTAAATATACTCGACCTTTAAATCAGGGTAGTGTCGCTGAACGAATTCGATGATTTGTTCTTGCAGGTATCCGGTGACAATAACCACTTCCCGGATACCGTTAAAAATTAATCCCTCGATAGCTCTGCCCAGCAGACATTGTTTCCCGATTTCCAGCAAACATTTGGGTTTGTGATCTGTCAGGGGACGGAGGCGTGAAGCCATACCTGCCGCGAGTATAATAGCTTTCATTGTGCGACGACTTCTTTTATCGTAGCGATTACTTCGACATTCTGGCGATGTGTGCCCAAAGTAATACGCATGTGAGTATTGATATCCGGTTCGTTCATGAATTTGATCTGGTATCCTTTGGCTTTAAAGGCAGCCTGAAGAGTTGCTTTCAGTTCGATCGGATACTTCACCAGAATGAAATTCGCATTCGACTGGTATACTTTGAAGCCCTCGAGGGTATTCAGTTCGTTCATGTACATTTGCCGGTCTTCGGCCATTTGATCGGCAACTTGCTGATAGTAGTCTGTCGATTTCAATACGGCAATTCCCAGTTCTTCCGATAAACGGTTATAACCCAAATATTTGGTACTATAGTTCAAAAAGCGGGTTAATGCAGTTCCCATGAAAGCGAAACCCAAACGTAATCCGGGAAGTCCGTAAAATTTAGATAGAGTCCGTACAATCAACAGATTCGGAAATTTTTCCAATAAAGGTTTTATATAACTGGTATCTTTGTTGGCGAAAGAAGCATAAGCTTCGTCGATAACGACCACTGTTTCCGGCGAAATAAAAGAAAGAATCTGATCGAGTTCTTCAGAAGTCAGGGAATTCCCTGTCGGATTATTGGGCGAAGCAATCAATACCATTTCCGGATTTTCTTTCCGGATAGCTTCTTTCATCGCTTCGAAATCGTATTTGAACGTATTTCCCTCTTCGTATAAAGGATAAAGTACACTTCGTCCCTCTACTTCATCGGCTATCGATTTATAATACCACCATGAAAATTTAGGGATCAATAATGTCTTTTGTTTTTCTTTACCTGATAAAAAGCAGTGTACCACTTGTTTCAGGATATCTTCTCCACCATAACCGAGAATGATTTGTTTTTCAGGAATATTATAGATCGAAGAGAGATAATCTGAGAATATACTTTTTTTACCTTCATCATATATACGGGTATAGAAACAAAGATTGTTCGGATCGAAATTCTTAAGTACTTCTCCTACTGCTGGACAGGGTCCATAGTTATATTCGTTCCGGTCAAGATAGGTGATTTTTTTTTCCATGTTGATATTTTTTTCTAAATCTGCAGGGATAATTTGAATCCCTGGAATATGCAAAAATATAAAATAAAAATATACAAAACCGATTCTGTAAAATTTTATGGCAATTATATACCTGTTAACACGAATAAAACGTACGTTTAATGTAAACAGATATAAGTGCCAAATCAAAATTATATTGTACTTTTGCACCATTCATCAAATTAAGGTCTGAATAAAATAATTCATATGAAGAATCTGGAAAGCAAGCTTTTTTTGCTTATTGCTTTTTTTATCGGGACTTGGGGGGCCTTGTTCCATGCTATGCAAACGGGTTTGATCGCTTTAGGATTAATTTATAACATCGTCAAATATAAAGATGATTTTGTAAGGAATATAAAAAAATACAAGTATTATGTAGCAATCCCGGTCATTTATATTTTATATTCAGCTGTTCATACCTTGATTATTGTGACTTCCGGAAAATATGCCGGGCTGAAACCGGGATTCGGAATTTTTGAAAAAGAATTTCTGGTATTTTTATTGGGAGTGCTGTATGTTATTTCGTTGAAAAGTTTTGTCAGTTTGCGGTTATTGAAGCAATTTTTACTTTGTTTTTGTATCAGTGTCCTGACTTTCAATTTGGTCATGCTTTTTCATCTTGGAGGGGAGAATTGGTTTACTGCTCCACAGACTGTCGTGCAAAATTTGTATGCCAGTCGTTTTGGGGGTACCAAGCACTTTTTAAATGGTGAAGTCTATCTGGATGCACAGGCTTTACAGATTTATGCGGCTGCTTTAATCGCTTATTTCTTCGGAATTATCCGTACGAAAATGGGCGAGAAAGTTATCGCTTTCACTGCTTTTGCTCTGTTCGTATGGTTGCTTAGCCTGACAGTCACAAAAAGTTCGATACTCTCTTTTCTATGTGGTTTCGTTATTTTCAATCTTTATTTCTTTAGAAAACTTTCCGTATGGCAGCGTTGGATGTTTATCGGGGTAATTCTGCTTGTTGGAATAAGCGGATATATTTTTCGTCCGGCGAGTTTCGATCAAAGGTGGATACAGTTGAAACAGGAGATTGAAGATGTGAATAATGGAAAATTAGATGGGGGATCTACTTTAGTACCCCGGATCGTTTTCTATCAGTCTTGTTTGAAAAATATCGATTCGTGGGGAATTTGGGGATTAGGGGTGTATACGAATGTGGTGTCGAAACAATGGTATCAGGCATCGGGAAACCGGGTTGTCGCTTCGCTGACTCATAGCCACAATTCTTATCTGCAATACTGGATGTTGATGGGTGTGGTCGGACTGGCTTTCATACTGAGTTGGTTTGTGTATCCTGTAAAAAGCATGATCTGTAGCAAAAAATATTCTTTTCTTGCCTTATCGCTCCTGGTCGCTTTTTTTATTGACAGTAATTTTGAAGTATTGCTGATCGTAAATGACGCACTTCCGGTTGTCATGTTCTTTTTAATGATGTTTTATGTCTTCCGGGATCAATTCTATGCTTTAGAACACGAAAGCGATTAAATCAATTCGGAAATGGTTTTCAGTATCAGGTCCGGGGTGATATTACGGATATAATCTTCTTCCCGGATCAGATTATTTTCTATTTTCAATATCCGTCCTAACGGAACTTTAGGAAGGATTGTCGATGTCGGGCTGGTAGAAAGGCCCATCAGGGCGATAAAAGGAGTTTTTACGGCAGCCGCTATATGGAGAGCACTCGAATCGATGGTAATGATCAAATCGACATTGGCTATCGTATTGATAAAACCTTCGATAGTTGTGCGTGCTGTCAGATTGATCAGATGATCGATACGGGCTTCCTCGGCATATTGGGTGTGTTTGATGTTGTCGTTTTCGTCCCCGATAAGCAAGAGGTTGTAGCCTTGCCGATTCAACAGCCTGAGGAGCTGAACCGCATATTCATCCGGATATTTCCGGAATTCTTTGTTCTCGCCTCCCAAATATAAAGCGATGGTCTTATGCGAATTATCGAATTGGAAAGTCTTCTGACCGGTATACCGGAGCGATAATTCGGGTAAATATACGTATTTATTCCCGATATACTCATTGAATAAAAAAGCATACCGGTTGATGTAATGTTTGTGATAATTGATCTCAGGACTGAAATCCAGCAGAAAACCTCTGCCTTCTCTATTGTAACCGATATTCTTTTTTACATTTCCTAATCTGAAAAGCAAAGCAGAAATAAAGGTATTAACAAAAATGACACCTAATTCACCGTTTTCTTTTCTTAATTCCCTGACAATTTTCCAATAGGTAGATAATTTTTTCTTCCGTTTGAGCGGGAAAGTAATATAATGAGTAATCCGGGGATCGTATTTAAATAATTCCCTGACAAAATCCGGTCCGACAATAGTAAATTCCGCTTCCGGATACTCCTGTTTTATCAACTCTAAACAAGGAGTCGTATTTATCGTGTCCCCTATGAAATTAGGGGTCCTGATAATTATTTTTTTCATTACTGGTTGTTGTTTTTATCCTTAGTTGTGTCGATAGACTATGCTTTTACATATACGATTCAAGTCATAAATTTGGTTTTGTTTTATTTGAAAAATTTAAAAAAATCCCGTTTTAAATATTTTAAGCATGATGCCGAAACTGTTCTTTAATAAATCGCCTTTATCAAACCCGACATTCAGCGCTGTATGGAAAGGAAGCTTGGTGTCCGGAGCAATGAGTTCCAAGCCCCAGCTGAATTGAGGTTTAGTGGTATATTCGCCGTTTTTGTTTATGAAATGGACCGAATGGGTCCCGTAATTCAGGGAGTAGCTCATCATGAGTTTGTAACGGATATCTCCCGGCAGATCCCCGCAAATTCCCAGATGATGGGCATAAAAACGATTATTGAGTACACCCCGGGTTATCCCGCTGGCTTCTTCCGGTTTGGGAGTGAAAAAGGGCGAACCGATCACTTGACCGTAGAATGTCCACCCCGACTGATAAATTCCGTTATTGAAATAATTATCGTTACCTCCGACGACCTCTCCGCTGACCGGATCATTGTGGAAGGGGCCACTCTGGCATTTGGTATAATAAAATTCGTAGACGAAACTTTTGAACCATTTGAAATTCTTTTTCCGGGTAAAATAAAGTCCGTAGAGTCCATCGGGACGGTTTCTGAATTTTTCACCCGATCCGTCTTCGAAAATATGATCGTAATAGAACTCAGCCCCCCAACGCTCGTTATTATATCTTATTTTCAAAAACTCATTACCGATGTGGTTCCCCAGTTTATTGATTTCATTTTCAGGAGCATCCCCTCCTCCGGCTTTAATAAGTACCACCCGGGCATAATCTTTGAAAGAGGTCGGGAGTTTACCGTCTTTTTCTGTCTCTCCTCCCCATTGGGCATAGTGGTCGAGTCCGGCTTCGATGCTGAGCTGGGGAATGATCGTAAATCTGATGTCCAGCATTTTGTGATGTAAGCGGGTACGGTTACCGGCATAACGATCGTCGATCATGAGGTATTCTCCGTACCGGGCTTTGAAAGACACCCATTTCCCTATCCAGGGAATTTTGATAAAATCCTGTGTATGGAGATTAATACCTGGCATACTCCGGGAATTGGTCGAATACAGCATGTCTCCGTTGGTAGAAGACAGACCGTCGTAAACAATTTCCGGTTTGATGATACCTAAATCCAGGATCAGGTTTTGCCAGCGTACACGACCGTAAAGCTGGTCGATGAAAATGCGGTGTTCTTTACGACCTAAAGCACCGGTACCTTCGAATCCGAATGAGTAGTCGAAAGCACGGGTATCGCTTTTACTGAAAGGAGTACCTACTCCGACAGTCCCCCACAAATAAGTGTCGTTTGTGATTTTTCCAAATGTGTTGGTATGCAGCCAGAAAGGAAGCCGGTCTGCTGTTACTCCACCACCGATTTCGGCCTGGTAATAGCCTTTCCAGTCCTGACCATAACCTTGTAATCCCCCGATAAACAGTAAAATAAGAGCTGTTAGACGTAGCATTTTCCTTCGTTTTTTAATAGTTGTTCTAGTATGATAATATCTTCTTTATAAGTGAATTTCATGTTACACGCTTCTCCTTTCACGATCTTGATCTCTTCCTGAGGGAGGTATTTCTTAACGACACTACAGTCATCGGTCGTTTTAAAATCCGGATCTTTCAATGCCAGGGCATAAGCTTCTTGTAAAGTTTGGTTGTGAAATCCTTGAGGAGTTTGTACCTGGTACAAAATATTCCGGTCCGGAATGCGGGAGACATAGGCATGGGTGGGATCGACTTCGATGATTGTATCTGTGGCGGGAATAGCCACATTGACAGCTTTATAAGTTTGAAGTTCGGTGATGACCTCCTCGATTATTCTCTGGGAGACCAACGGACGTACAGCATCGTGGATCAGCAGATTACACGGGCGGCCGGCATAAAATTTCAACGCAGCTAAAACAGAATGATAACGTTCTTTACCACCGTCGAGAAGATGTTTTACCTTGGAAATACGGCAATCAGAAAGGATATGTTCACACTCTTGTCGCCATTCGGGATGAATGACAACGGTAATTTCATCGATCGAAGGGGCTGAATTGAATTTTTCAAGGCTGTATTCCAAAATCGTTTTGTCGTTTATTTTTTTGAATTGTTTTGGAATACCCCCTCCGGCTCTTTGTCCTGAACCCCCGGCTAATATGACGGCAATATTTAGCATGATAAAGCACACTGGTAAATAATTGGAGACAAAGGTAATATTTTTTAGGAATATTCGCAGGAATAAAGCAGAAAGCAGTATTTTTGTTACATGATAATTCGAAATAGAAAGATGGTATTGTAATCTATTCTTTAAAGTGGCTGGAATGAGAAAATTTTTAGTAACAGGAGGAGCCGGTTTTATCGGTTCGAATCTGTGTGAATATCTTTTGAAGGCAGGGGAGGAAGTGACTTGTCTGGATAATTTTGCTACAGGTAAATTTGAAAATATAGAAGCTTTATTGAGGGAATATCCGGAGCGATTTAAATTGCAGGTGGGGGATATCCGCAAACCGGAAGATTGCCGCAAAGCAGTGGCTGAGGCGGAATATGTATTTCATGAGGCAGCTTTGGGCTCCGTACCGCGGTCGATCAATGACCCGCAGACCACCAATGAAGTGAATATTTCGGGTTTCCTGAATATGTTGGTCGCTGCCCGGGATGCCGGAGTCAGACGTTTTGTATATGCCGCTAGTTCTTCTACTTATGGCGATTCTCAGAATTTGCCCAAAGTGGAAGAGGTGATCGGGCGCCCTTTATCGCCTTATGCCATCACCAAATATGTGAACGAGCTTTATGCCGATGTGTTCGGACGGGTATATGGGATGGAATGTATCGGTTTACGTTACTTCAACGTATTCGGACGCCGGCAATCGCCGGACGGTGTTTATGCTGCCGTTATCCCGAAATTCGTGGAACAACTGATGCGGTATGAATCTCCGGTCATTAACGGAGACGGTGAATATTCCCGCGATTTTACCTATATCGACAATGTCTTACAGATGAACTGGCTGGCGATGAATACGGAGAATCCGAAGGCTGTAAATACGGTATACAATACCGCTTATGGGGAGAATACCACGCTGAATCAATTGGTCGGTTATCTCAAAGAGTTGTTGGGCTTTTACGACGCCCGGATTGCTGACGTGGATATTGTTTACGGCCCTGTCCGGAAAGGAGATATTCCGCATTCTCTGGCCTCTATCGATAAAGCCCGGCAGTTGTTGGGATACGATCCCCGGTTTAATATGAAACAGGGATTGAGGGAAGCGGTCAAATGGTATTGGGAGAATTTAAAAAGAAAGTGATGGAAGAGATTAAAATCGGAGTCGTCGGATTAGGGTATGTAGGACTTCCTTTAGCCCGTCTCTTTGCGACAAAATATGCTGTAGTCGGGTTCGATTTGAAAAAAGAACGTATCGAAGCCTTGAACCGAGGGATAGACAGGACACTGGAAGTGTCGGAAGAAGTGATGAAATCGGTATTGCGCCCCTCCGTTCCCAAACGGGGAGAGAAGGGGTTGTATTGTTCCTGTGACCCGGAAGATCTGAGAGATTGCAATTATTATATCATTACCGTGCCCACTCCTGTCGATAAACATAACCGGCCCGATCTCACTCCGTTGATCAGGGCTAGTGAGACAGTCGGTCAGGTGATTGTTCGCGGAGATATTGTCATTTATGAATCGACGGTTTATCCCGGGGCTACCGAAGAAGACTGTATCCCTGTGATAGAGCGGGTTTCAGGATTAAAATACAATGTAGATTTCTTTGCCGGTTATTCCCCCGAAAGAATCAATCCGGGAGATAAACAACATACGGTAGAAAAAATTAAAAAGGTAACTTCGGGTTCTACTCCCGGGGTGGCAGAGAAAGTGAACGCGCTCTATCATTCGGTTATCGTGGCGGGCACCCATCTGGCTCCTTCTATCAGAGTGGCCGAGGCAGCCAAGGTAATAGAAAATTCACAGCGGGATATCAATATCGCCTTTGTCAACGAATTGTCGAAAATCTTCAATTTAATGCATATCGATACACAAGCTGTGCTCGAAGCTGCCGCTACGAAGTGGAATTTTTTATCCTTCCGGCCCGGCTTGGTCGGAGGACATTGTATCGGTGTGGATCCCTATTATTTGGCCCAGAAAGCTCAGGAATACGGATACCATCCGGAAATTATCCTGGCAGGACGCAGACTGAACGACAGTATGGGCGAGTATGTGGCCAAACAAACGTTGAAGTGTATGATCCGGAAAGGACAATGTATCAAGGGATCTAAAGTTCTGGTGCTGGGGATTACTTTTAAAGAAAATTGTCCCGATGTCAGAAATACCAAAGTGGTCGATATTATCGCTGCTTTGAAAGAATTTGACTTGGAAGTCGATGTTTACGATCCCTGGGCATCTCCCGAGGAAGTACGGAAAGTCTACGGTTTAGAAATGAAGAATACCCTTCCCGCCGAAAAATACGAAGCGGTGGTATTGGCTGTTGCTCATCAGGAATTCCGGTCTTTGCGATTGAGGGAGTTGTGTAAAGAAAACGGTATTGTTTATGATGTGAAAAGTGTTGCCGGAGAGGCTGTAGAAGGACGGTTGTAACAGGAATTATTTAGGGACATTCAGTAAATACTATAAAATCAGCCAACTAATTCATACATAAAATGTTGCGAATTAGTTGGCTTTTTTGTATCTTTAGGTATTCCCCCGCA
>NZ_CFKYFN010000054.1:0-1140 GCF_985060555.1 Odoribacter sp.
GTATTTGGTCACGAAAAGACGGACCACATGCGAGCCGATGAAGCCCGCGCCGCCCGTGATGAGGATAGTGCGTTGCATATATTCAATATTAATGAATTATTTTCTTTTCTTATATAAAATCCTTTTTATATAATCTTTCATTCGGGTTTTCAGAGTTTTTTCCCGCCAAGACCCGTCACAATAATGCATGGAATAGGACTCCTTGCTTCTCGTCGCAGGATCGCCTGCGAATATGCTTGAGCTATACACCATCATATTTCCGTCAAGGAGCTGATCCTCGTCTTTATAGCGGAATCCATACTTCGTTGCCAACATCGCCATAATGCCCGGATTTATGACATCTACATATAAGGACCCGTCCTCTTGAATAAAATGCCGGGAGCCATAATAATCCAAACATTCCTTAATAAAGGGATTAGCTTTCTTGGAGGCTATCAAAGCTGCCAACAATCCCAGTCCTGCGACAATATCCCCATCCCGTCGGACGACTCCGGCATCGTCTATTTGATGAATACCTTGTGATAAAAAATAGGTCGGATGATATTCAACAGAAGAAAAAAAGTCCCAAGATAAAAACTCATCAAAAGGTCTGAATACTTTGACATCAGTATCCATATAAATACCACCTTCCGTATAAAGGGCAAAATGTCTGATATAATCTGAGGCTAAAGACCATTTCCTCATTTGAATAGCCTCCTTTACCCACGGAACAGAATCTATATCGAAATTCGTTTCATCCCAACGCTTTATGGTATAATCCGGCAAGATCCTCTTCCAAGAGTCTATGCAATCCTGAACCGGGGGGGGGTATTTCCCTCCTCCCAACCATACGAAATGGATGATTTTAGGTATCATAATGATTTATTTTTCAATTTGTTTCAGACAGTAGATCATGGACTCCCTCCAGTGGGGGATGTCCATCTGGAAGGTGGTCTTGATTTTGGTTTTGTCCAGCACCGAGTAGGCCGGGCGTGCGGCCTTGGTCGGGAATTCCGACGTGTGGCAGGGGATGATGTGGCATGAGTCGTGACCCGCGGCCGCGGCGATCTCCGTCGCGAAGTCGTACCACGAGCAGACGCCCTCGTCGGTGAAGTGGTACCCGCCCTCGTTGCCCGCGTAGCGTTCCGACTCGATGATCGA
>NZ_CFKYFN010000055.1:0-49046 GCF_985060555.1 Odoribacter sp.
AACCAATTTGTCTTCAAAAGACGGTATTCCTAACGGACGCATCTTCCCATTCTTTTTCGGAATGTAAATTCTCTTTGCAGGATTGGGACTATAAGTCTCGTCCTTTATGCTCTCTATGAGTTTGTTTATCCTATCAATGCTCATTTCATCCTCTGTTTTGCCATCTGTGCCGGGTGTCATGTTTCCCGGCTTCGCATACATACGTTGGTAGGCGACAAAGAACATCTGTTCATTGAATAGAATACGGTAGAGCCTTTCGTATTTATACGCGGGCTCGTTGCTGTGTCCAGCTAAAATGTTTAATACTTGCTCTGGATTTCTCATACGTCTCTCACGTTTTCCGTTGTTTGTATTAAAGTTACAGACTACTTCCCTTCGCCATGTACAAGGCTTTCCCCTGCTCGGACTACTACGGAAGTTCCGTTACCATATCGGATATTCAAAAGCTTTCTTTATAGCTGTTTATTCCAGCGTTCCGACTTAGGTAATCCCCAGTTAGTTCTCTTAATAACTATTAGCACGGCATACTGTCGGATGCGACTTTCGTTCTTGTCCGCTTATTGCGGCTGTGTCATAGTCGGTTCTTTATGCCCTGCACTAACGCTCAAAATAGGCAGGGTACTATGAAACAACGTATGTATAATAGTCTTCCGTTGTTGCAAGATTTGGTACCACTGAACTGTCGTTCAACCAATCAAGGCTTCATCCTTGTGTATGTCTTTTCGTCTTGCCCCTCAGTCGCCACTTGACTATTAATGGACTTGGAGCTTTAATCAGTATGCTACACTCCCCATCGGGTTTCCCCTTTGGATAAACTGATTGACGATAGGATTATATCGAACCCAATCCTAACTTCTTGCTAAAGAAGCATTTATTAAGCGACCATTCTGGGCGCACTTGCGTAAATCTGGGTAGTCTTTATGTTAGTGTGACCGAGAAGCCTGCTGACGGTTTCAATGGGTACACCGTTGGATAAAAGTACGGTCGTGGCGTTCGTGTGGCGTGCAACATGATAGGTCAAGCGCACCTTGAAACCGCACTGTCTGCCTATCTCTTTGAGTATCTTGTTGCAGCTTCCGTTACTCGGAACGGGGAAAACATGACCGTCCCTTGCCAGTCCCTTGTATTTCTCTATGATACGTTTGGGAACGTCCAAAAGACGGATGTTCGATTCGGTGTTGGTCTTCTTTCTTCGGGTGATTATCCAAAGATTGCCGTCGAAGAATGTTTGCAGGCGGTCGGCGGTGAGGCTCTTCACGTCCGAATACGCCAAACCCGTGAAAACAGAAAAGACGAACAAATCCCGTACAAGTTCATGGTAAGTGTTCTTCATCGGTGCGTCCATGAGCGTCTGTATCTCCTTTTGGGTGAGGTAGCCCCTATCCACGCTTTCGGGTGAGTTGATATATCCGGCAAAGGGATTAAAGGGCAAACGTCCGTCATTCATCGCTATTGAAATAATATGCTTTAGTACAATCATGTAACCCCAAACGGTATTGGTACGGCATTTCTTTTCCGTGCGCAAAAAATACTCGAAGTCGTTGATGAATGTGAGGTTGAGTTCCTTTAACGGGATGTCCTCACGCTTGTAGGTATGGGGTAGGAATTCCCGGATATGGTTGCAGACTGTTCGATAACGGGTGAATGTCCCCTGCGCCCTGCTGTGTCCGACTTTCTTGGCAAACTCGGCGTTGTGCTGTTCGAACAGTTTCAGCAAGGTTTCCTGCTTGACACCGATACCGAGATAGGTATCTTTCAACTTGGCGGCGGTGACATAACCGTCCGTCTGCATCAGCTCTTGATAACGGCGGTTTACCTCCACCCGAATTTTATCAACGGCAAGATTGATTCTCTGCGCTTCAACGCTTTTGCCCGAAGCACGATTGTTCTTCACGTCCCACAAGCGTGGGGGAATGTCCATCTTGCAACTGAACTGTTTAATCTCGCCGTCCACTGTGATACGGCACATCAAAGGCAGGTTGCCGTTGGGCTTCTCGCTGCCTTTCTTCACGTAAAATAAGACCTTGAATGTACTTCGCATACTCACTCCTTTTTTTTGGTTACAAAATTAGTTATTAGTGAGTTACCGACAGCTATGCAAAATTGCGCAAATTGCAGAAATAGAGCCATTTAGCAAGAATTTCGCACCTGTTACGGGAGTAATGAGGTGGTAACTGAACTCTTACGCAGTTTGGCTTCATGTTGGCTTTTCGTTGGCTTTGCTCAATAGAAAAACAAAGCGTAACGAACGCTGTATCAGCCAATTCGCTACGCTTTGCTCAAATTTACTTTTTCGCTATGTGTTTATTTTAAACGTTTGAACATAAAACCCCTGGAATCTATGCCTGACGATGGTTTTGTATTTCCTCTGCCGGATAATGAAGTGATCAATTAATGTTAATCGTGAAAATTATGAACAGATACATATTTATCGGTTTGCTGTGCTTCGTGATCGGAGCCTGTACCCATCATACAACCGGATTTTACGAAGGGCCGCGGTATTTGTCTTTCGTCAATGAAAAAGGAGCCGATACTGCATTTATTTCTTTTGCCAATTATCCCGGAGCATCGACTCATGAAGTTGCTTTTGTTTTGAAGCTGACCGGAAATATACCGGAAGAGGATTTGACTTACCGCCTGGAAGTAGTGGATAGTCTGACGACTGCAGGAACGACTGACTACCAACTTCCCGAACACCTGGTTTTCCGGAAAGACCGGGTGACGGATACGCTGGTAGTGACTGTAATGAATTCGAATCCCTTGTTGACAGAACAGACTTTATCAGTTGGTTTGCGGATCGTTGCAAACGAGCATTTCCGGCCCGGTCTGGATGGGCAACAAAGAGCCAAACTGACCTTTACCGCTGTGAAGAGCAAGCCGGAATGGTGGAAGGGAGAATTGGAGTCCTTGATATTGGGAGAGTATTCATCCAAAAAAATGGAGGAGTTTATCTTGTGCACAGGGGTGAATACCCTGGAAGGGGTCGAACTTTCTGTTGCCAGAGCGTATACCTTACAATTTAAACGGTATTGCATAGAACATAATATTATGTGGGACGATAATGTGACTCCGATGGTTGATAAAATCCCTTGTTATTAATTTATAATTCCGATACCTATGAAAAATAAAATATATTTATTGTATTGGCTGCTGGCTTTTCTGTCTGTAGGGTGTTACGACGACAAAGGCAATAACGATTATCGTTTTGTAAATACGATCGAGGTGGAACCTTTCGGGCAGGATTCCTATCCCTGGGCAGCTCTGGGAGATACGGTCCGGTATAAACCGGTTCTGCATTTTGCAAGCGGGAACGGGGACGAACTCGATTTGGCATATGAGTGGACATTTGCCGGTAAAACGATCGGAGACGAACTTAACCTGGAATGGATTGTAGATACTGTAGCTACGGGACAGGTGATCCTGAGGGTAACCGACCGGGCAAACGGATTGGTATACAGCAATCAGAAATCGCTCCGGATAGATTCTCCCTATAAAAGTAAAGGCTGGATGATTTTGTCTGAGAAGAACGGTCAGTCTTCTCTGGGGTTTGTCCGGGAAATGATTACTGCTTACGAGATGGATGATTTAGGGATATATTGTGTTTTTGATAATCAGACTTTCCCGGATGTCTACGAAGAAACGAACGGGGAAGTATTGGGTAGTGGTCCGGTCCGGATAACCGAGCATTTTTCCCGGACTGCTCCGGGATCGTTGCTGATTTTACAACAGGGAGCTCCGGGCTGTATCGATATCGACGGGAATACTTTATTGCGCGATATTTATCTGTCGGAGACTTTTATGGACGGAGTATTCCCGGAACAGTTCGAACCGGTGAATGCAACCTGGATGCATTGGCTGGATGTCATTGAAAATAAAGATGGACGGTTGTATACCCGGTTGAAGTATTCCGATGCCTTGTTTAATTCGGGTTATTTTATTACCGAGCCTGTTCTGGTCGGTGAAGAAGAGGTGCGTGGACATTTGTTGGATTGTGATTGGCAGGCGGTAGGGTATACCGTGGTACACGACCGTGGAACGGCTGCAAATCCCCGTAACCGTCTGGCAGCTGTTTTTGATTTCCGTGATTTTTGGGGGGTGAACTACGCCGGATATGCAGCTGTTTTTCCGGAAGCCGACAAGGGATGGCCTGACGGTTTTGTTCCTCTGAACGATTTGGGGGATCATGAGTTGATCTATTTCAGAGGATGGGGGGATTGGAGTGGTGGATATTATTATATGATACTTAAAACTCCCGGAGGAAAATACTTACAACAGACCTTTACTTTAAAACGTTCGACAGCAGAATTGTACTATGAGGAGGGTAGCCTTGCTGTTCAGGAATTACCGTCCGGATTCGTGTATGAGGATTGTTTACCCTATGTTTTGTCGACGGATAAGTACCTGTTATTGATGAAAGGAAACGACATGTACTATTACAATTATGCTTCTCCGGGAGACGGTGTGTCGTTTTATTGGCATTTCGATGCTCCGGTAAAACATATGACTGCATCGGTTCAGGGACATCCTCAGCTGGGATGTGCTTTGGCGAACGGGCAGTTTGTTATTCTGAATGTGAAGCTCATAAAGAACAGACCGGAAGAGAAGCGCTTGTATTGGCAGACTCCTGCTGAGGTCGATTTGGGAAATCCGGTATCCTTGATTTATAAAACTTCCGGTCAGTTATAGTCCGGATCTGCATAAGACGGTTCACAGATGTCCTGGCATCTGTGAACCGTCTGTATATCGTTTGGGGAGGCTGATAAAGGGAGGAAACTGTGTCGTTTTGTGTAAATCAGATATAAAAAGCGAGTATGTTGAAAATACGATGATGCAAGAGCTGCCTGAGTTTTTTCAGAGAACGGTATTTCAGAACTTTCACCGTATTCTCGGAGATGGATAATTCCCGGGCGATTTCTTCATTTTTCAAGCCTTGAAGACTGAGTTGTATGATGGCCGCACTTTGTGGAGCTAAAGTATTTATCGCATTGAAAAGCAGACGGTTGCTTTCTTCCTCGACGAGAATGTTGAAAAAATTGTTTTCCTCTTCTTCGGGCAGGAGATGAAAGTGTTGACTTGAACGTTTGCGATTCCGGATCAGATTTAAAGACTGATTCCGGATCATAGTATATACGAAACTTCGTAAACAGGTGATGTCCTGATAGTGCCTTCTGTTTTCCCACAGGCGGATCAATACTTCCTGCACAATATCTTCCGCCTCTTGTACATCGTTGACATAACGGTTGGCTAAAGCACAAAAAAAGAGATAATTTTCTTTTGTGAATTTTTCCAGAGCTTTTTCATCTCCTTGTTTTATCCGTGTAAATAAAAAGTCATTCCCCATACCCCTCAGGTAATTCTGCGCCTAAATTAATCTTTTGGAGAGGAAACAGAAAAATAAATGAAAAAAAAAATGTACAGGTGTAATCTTTTTCTTAAAAAATGGTGTCTTTCTGATAAAAGATGAAAATATGGATACGAGTAGATTGAATCATATTGCCGGATTGATTGCCAGAAAAGGATCGGGAGGGAAGCTGACCGGGACCGAACAACAGGAATTGGAGGAGTGGATACGAGCTTCCCGGATGAATAGAGAGAGTTACGATCGGATTATTTCGGGAAGGGGAGTGATACGTTTGATGGAATTGGAGAAACAGATCGATACCGACCGCTCTTTTAAGAAATTGACGGTCAGGTTGAAGTGGCGTTGCTGGAAGCGCCGTATACTGACGGCAGGTGTTGCTGCGATGGTCATGATCGGAATTATGTCGGCTTTTTGGTGGTGGGAACAGGAAGGGATAACTGTTCCGGAGTCGGCCGGGCAACCTGGAATAAAGCCGGGAGGAAACTGTGCTGTTTTAGTATTGGGTAATGGTTGTCGGGTGGATTTACAAAAGGATTGTGATACGTTACAGCTACCTGGAATTTCCTGGGACCACCGGAAGGGAACGATCGTATATGACGGTCGGGAAAATAAAACCGGCTGGCCGGAGAAGAATACCTTGATGGTACCGTTACGGGGAGAATATCGCTTGGTTTTGGGCGATGGTACGAAGGTATGGTTGAATTCCGCTTCTAGCCTGAATTATCCGGTACAGTTTGCAGAAAAAGAACGGTGCGTAGAATTGGACGGGGAAGCTTACTTTGAAGTGACTCCTGATCCGGAGAGACCTTTTATCGTAAAATCCGGAGACGTACAGACCCGGGTATTGGGAACGGCTTTCAATTTTTCTGCATACCGGGGAGAAAATGCATCGACGATTACTTTATTGACGGGAAAAGTGGCTGTTTCGGCTCCGGGACATGCTGAGCGTGTGTTATTGCCCGGACAACAGTTGATATATGATGCAGAAAACCGGAAGACTGTAATAAAAGAGGTCGATGCCGAAGACTTCGTCGTCTGGAAAGACGGTTTATTCTTGTTCAATGATTGTGGACTGGAGGAAATCATTCCCCGCTTGAGTCGGTGGTATGGGGTTACCTTTCATTATGACAGGGAGAAATTCGGCGATCTGAAATTTTATATCAAAACCCGTCGTTATGAAGATATCGGGACAATATTGAATCTTTTGAAATTAACTGAAAATGTGACTTATTCGATAGAAGGCAACGAGGTGACTCTTTATCGGACAGGGGAAAATAAATAACAAGGAGTGAGGCAACACTCCTTGTTGGATACTAATAAGCAACCCTTTAGCGGGTATTTATTAACTCTAATTACAAAATTATGAAAAAAAAGCAGATTTATTTTTCTTCCGGAGGAGGAAAATTGAGGAAAATGACGTTAATCATGAAAATGACGGTTATCTTTTTGTTGTGCGCTAATTTAGTGATGGCTACCGAATCTTTTGGACAGGAAAAGTATTCTTTTTCTTTGAATCGGGTGACACTGGAGGAAGCCTTGAATCAAATATTGCAGAATTCCGGATATTATATCGTTTATACGGTAAACGATATCCGTAAGATTGCCGATGTTTCTCTGAATATGGAACAAGTCACTATAGAGCAGGCTTTGGATCGGGTGTTGTCGCTGAATGGATTGAAGTACACGGTCAGTGAAAATGCAATCGTTATTGCTAAGGATGCTTCGGCGGTAAAAAATTTGCAGAGTGAACAGATGAAAGTGCAAGGTACGGTAAAGGATGAAAAGGGCTTGCCTTTGCCGGGGGCTTCTGTTTATTTGAAGGCAGAAAATACCTTGGGGGTAACTACCGATATCGGAGGACATTTTGAATTTAAAGTACCTGCCGGCTTGAAGGGGAAGGTGGTATTGGTGATTTCTTTCATCGGGATGGAGACAGTGGAGCTTCCTTTAGACGGGCGTGAACATTATGAGATATCGATGAAACCGGAAATAACTTCTTTGGATGACGTACTGATCACCGGCTATCAGACGATTTCCCGGGAACGTGCGACGGGAGCGTTCGATATCGTCGACAAGCGGCAGTTGGAAAAACCGGCTTCCGATTTATCATCCCGGCTGATCGGAACTACAGCAGGCGTTCAGGCTACTCTGACAGAAGATGGAAAAGCCAGTCTGGAAATCCGGGGACGCTCGAGCTTGAATGCCAACGCTCAACCGCTGATTGTCGTGGACGGTTTCCCTGTGGAAGGAGGATTCGAAACGATTAATCCGAATGACGTGGAAAGCGTTTCTATACTAAAAGATGCTGCAGCTGCTTCAATTTGGGGAGCCAGATCCGGTAACGGCGTGATTGTGGTCACTACCCGCAAAGCGGCCAAAGGAGATAAACTGAATGTCGCCTTTAATACTTTTTTGCGCTTCCGGCAGAAAATAGATTTGGATTATGCCAATCCTACTGCCGCTTCTGCAGATCAGATCCGCTACGAAGAAATGATTTTCGGAAAATATGGGGTTGCTTTGAATGAAGGGATTTTCTCAGAAGATGATGTGGCCGGAAAATGCTATACCTTAGCACAAATCGCTTTGAATGAAGCCCGGCTGGGAAATATTTCCGAAGACACGAAAAGGCTCCGTTTACAGGAATTGCAGGAGACGGATTATAAGGATGACGTTTATAAACATTTGTTGAGAAATCCTTTTTTGCAGCAATACAATTTATCCGTATCCGGAGGAGGAGAAAGAGTCGGTGTCATGACGTCGTTATTGTATGAAAAAGACAAAACCCATTATATTGGTACACAGGATGAAAAATATATGCTCAATATGCGGATGAACAGCGATATTTGCAAGTGGCTGAAATTAGATATTTCCGGAATGTTCCAATATGTGAAAAAGCAGAATAACGGAGCCGTCCTCCATGCATCCGATGAAAACGATATCGCGATAAGCGATCTTTCTCCTTATGAACACCTGACAAACCGGGACGGTTCTTATACACATATTGTCCGCGACTATTACCTGCCGGCCATGGAGCGGTTGGTCGGTAATGGCTTTCCTTATTCCGACTGGTTTTATAATCCTTTACAGGAAATCAGAAGCCGTGACCGTTCGACTAAGGACATCAAGGCCCGTTTCCAGGCTGCACTGACCCTGAAATTATGGGAAGGCTTGAATTTCTCCTCTTCGTTACAATATGAGATTTTTAATTCCAAAAGGCGGGATCTTTACAAAGAGGATTCCTGGGTAGTCAAAAATCCGGTGAATTATTATACCGAATACAACGATGCAACAGGAGTCGTCGGGAAATCGGCCTATCCGACAGGGCAGTTTCTGGACCAATACACTTCGGAAATGCAAGGGTATACTTTTAGGAATCAGGTAAATTTTAACCGGACTTTCAGGAGACATGATTTTAATGTTGTGTTAGGAACCGAATTGCGGCATCGCCGGACAACTTCCTATACCTCTCCCCGGGTATACGGCTACAATGACGAGACGCTGACTTCCAAACTTTTCCCTAACGGAACCGGTAAGCTGGCGATAAAAGACCTCTTCGGGAATACGATTACAGTCGATGATTATGCAAGTACCTTTACATTTAACACCGATCGTTTCTTTTCTCTATATGGCAATGCCGCTTATACTTTCGATAATAAATACACGATCAGTGGGAGTGTCCGGACAGATGCGTCGAATTTTATTACGGACGATCCTAAATATCGTTATGCTCCTTTTTGGTCTGTGGGAGGAATGTGGAATCTGGGACAGGAAAGTTTTATGAGCGATTATTTGTTTATCGATTGGCTGCGTCTGCGTTTGACCTATGGGTACAATGGAAATGTAGACACTTCTACCTCGTTTAAACCTTTGGTGAGTATCGGTTCGGTTGAGAATGTTTATAAACATGAGATTACCGGTAGTATTGCGAGTTTTGGAAATCCCGAACTTCGCTGGGAAAAGGTCGGGAGTGTAGATATCGGAATCGATTATTCTTTCTGGGGAGGTAAACTGGCCGGAAAACTGGATTATTACCGGAAGTACAGTAAAGATCTGATCGCGACGATTTCTATTTCTTCAGCTAACGGGACAACCAGTCAAAAGTTGAATAATGCGGAAATGCTGAATAGTGGGATCGAACTGGAAGTAGGAAGCCAGCTCGATATTATAGGAAAAGATATCCAATGGTATGGTAATGTCAACTATGCTTATAATTTGAACCGGATAGAAAGATTATTTGTTACCGATAATAGTGCAAAGACTTATTTGAGGGGTGACTTTAAAGAGGGAGAAAATGCCAGTACGATATATGCCTGGCATTATGCCGGGGTAAATAAGGACGGTATCCCTTGTGTGGAGGAAGGGAGTAGTCCTGACGGCTTGAGGCCGATGAACACCGTTTACGACAATACTTCGGATGCAACCGGCTGGCTCAGGCCACAGGGCGTAAAGGTGGCTCCCCATATTATGGGGCTGACTACCGGTTTTAAGGTTTATAATTTCGATCTTTCTTTGATTGTTACCGGAAAATTCGGTCATAAATTCAAACGTTCTTCTTTCAATTATCCGACAATGGGAAAGACCGGAACTTCGAAAATCTGGGTACATAAAGATGTAAGTAAATTATTGGACGGGGATAAGGCTATGCCTCCCTTGCTGACGGATACCGAAGACTCCAATCAAATGTATTACGATAGTTATTATACGGATGCGATGGACTATCTGTACCATAATGCCAATCATATTCGTTTCCAGGAATTGAATCTGACCTGGCATATCCCGGAGGTATGGTTACAGAAAATAGGTTTCCGGACCGCTGCCGTTTATGGACAGATCAATAATCTGGGTTTGATTACAGCGAATAAATATAAAAATGACCCGGAATTCCCGGAGGGTACGGTCAAACCGGAACGTTCTTTTATTGTTGGGGTAAAATTTAATTTTTAAAAAAAGGATATGGAAAGATATATAAAAATTGCAGGAGGAAAAATGAGAGTGATTTTATGCCTTCTGGTATGGATGTTAGTCGGAGCTGCTTGTGACAGCTTTTTGGATATAGCTCCTTCGAAAAAGACAAATATCGAACTGTCGAAAGTGGAACATCTGGATGCTTTGTTGGCTGCAATCAATACGACAACCGGCAATACCAGCCTGGTGTTAAGTCCGGATATTACGGAAATTTCAACGGATTTGTACGATAAAACCAATAACGGAGCTCCGTTTTATCAACATGGTATCGCTTATTATCTGTGGATGAATCAGGAGGTGGCCGATTTATCGGGTTCCGGAACCTGGAGTAGTGCTTATAAAAATATTTTTACGGCAAATACGGTATTGGAAAATTTGAGTCGGGTGACAGGAGATGAGGCCTTGAAGGCTGATTTGAAGGCCGAAGCTCATTTTATCCGTGCTTTTCAGAATTGGGAATTGCTGAATACTTATTGTCTTCCCTATAGCCCGGAAAATATGAAAGAACCGGGAATACCTCATAAGACATCCACCAGTTTCGAGCAGTCGTTGGTCCGGATGAATCTGGAGGAATCTTATCGTTTTGTCGAGGAAGATTTGAAAGAAGCACTCAAAATTACGGTCGATAATGTTAATCGGAGGTGGCGGGTAAGTATTCCTGCCGTTCATAGTTTTCTGGCCCGCTTTTATCTTTTCTGCCATGATTACGATCAGGCATTGAAATATGCAGATTTGGCTCTTCAGGCAGATGCCCGTCTGGTGGATTATAGTACGGAAATGTATTATGGTAATGAACAGAACTCCAGTCAGGGACCACTACAAGTACCTTATCTGTGGTGGGAAGCCATTTACGATCCTTCTGTAAAATTAGAGTGGGCGGAGTTTTATTATCAGTATTTCCTTTCTGCTTCCTGTGCCTATTTCTGCCCTAGCCGGGAAATGTTGAAATTGTATGATAAGGAAAATGATTTGCGGTATAAATATTTGATGTGTGAGAATTTTTCATGGAGGCATAATATCAAATATACTTATCCCGGATATGTTTATTTCAGAACCAGTATACCTTATGGAACTACGGTACAGGAAATGATACTTACGAAAGCGGAATGCCTGGCTCGTCAGGGAAAGTTTCAGCAAGCCATGGAAACGGTGAATATATTGCGGGCTAAAAGGATTGCACCCGGACCGGAGGTTAAGTTGTCGGCAGCGACAAAGGAAGAAGCTATTGCGAAAATTCTGGAAGAGAGAGTACGGGAGCTGACCTGGGGACTGAGGTGGTTCGATATCCGGCGGTTGAATTACAACGAAACGACTTTGGATGATGTGAACCTGAAACGTATATTCTATTCACATGACGGTTTGATTGTAAATAAAGAATCCCAGCCGATAGAGTATCGGTTGGAATTAAAAGATCGTCGGTTTGCCGAACCTATAAACAGTAATGAGATTTATCTGAGCCGGGGTCAAATTCAACAGAATACTTATTGAGGATTATTCTTTATCATTATTAAAAAAGGACTTCTCAGTATTGAGAAGTCCTTGATATTTAAGCTTGTAATAAATTCTTATTACTTACCTGCATGCATAATAGCAGCCTGTGCAGCAGCTACGCGGGCGATGGGCACGCGGAACGGTGAACAGCTGACATAGTTCATACCTACTGAGTCGCAGAAGATGACGGATGAAGGTTCTCCACCGTGTTCTCCACAGATACCTACTTTCAGGTCTGCATTAGTCTTACGACCCAGTTTCACACCCATTTCAACCAGACGGCCTACACCTTCCTGATCCAATACAGCGAACGGATCGGTTTTCAGGATACCTTTCCTGATGTATTCCGGTAAGAATTTACCGGCGTCGTCACGGGAGTAACCGAAGGTCATCTGAGTCAGGTCGTTGGTACCGAATGAGAAGAATTCGGCTACTTCGGCGATCTGATCTGCGGTGATAGCGGCACGCGGGATTTCGATCATCGTACCTACTTTGTAATCTACTTTAACGCCTTTTTCTTCGAATACCATAGCTGCAACACGGTTGATGATTTCAGCCTGCTGTTTCAGTTCTTTCACAGTACCTACCAAAGGAACCATAATTTCCGGACGAGGATCCAGACCACGCAGTTTCAGGTTACAAGCAGCTTCGATGATCGCACGGGCCTGCATTTCGGTGATTTCCGGATAGGTAACTCCCAAACGGCAGCCACGATGACCCAGCATCGGGTTGAATTCGTGCAGAGCATCTACTTTTTCTTTGATACGTTCTACCGGAATTCCCAGTTTCTGAGCCATATATTGTTGTGAAGCCGGTTCGTTCGGAGTAAATTCGTGTAAAGGTGGGTCGAGCAGACGGATGGTAACCCCCAGTCCGTTCATGGCTTCGAGGATACCTTCGAAGTCTCCCCGCTGCATCGGCAGGATCTTGTTCAGTGCATCCCGGCGTCCTTCTACCGTGTCGGACAGGATCATTTCACGCATAGCGTCGATACGGTGTCCTTCGAAGAACATATGTTCTGTACGGCAAAGTCCGACACCTTTGGCTCCGAAGTCACGGGCTTTACGGGCATCTTTCGGGGTATCGGCATTAGTACGTACATACATACGGGTATATTTTTCAGCCAGGTTCATGATGGCTGTGAAGTCTTCGTCCAATGTTGCATCTTCTGTTTCTACTTTTCCTAAATAAACTTCACCGGTAGAACCGTTCAGGGAAATCCAGTCTCCTTCTTTGATGATTGTTCCGTTTACGGAGAAATTACGTTTGGCATAATCGACTACGATATCTCCTGCGCCGGATACACAACATTTACCCATACCACGGGCAACGACAGCTGCGTGAGAAGTCATACCACCGCGTGCAGTCAGGATTCCTTCGGATACGTTCATACCCCGCAGGTCTTCGGGAGAAGTTTCCTGGCGTACCAGAACCACTTTTTCACCTCTGTTTTTCCATTCTTCGGCTTCGTCGGCGAAGAATACGACACGCCCGCAGGCAGCACCCGGAGAAGCCGGCAGACCTTTGGTAATAACGTGAGCTTTTTTCAGAGCTTCTTTATTGAATACCGGATGGAGCAGCTCGTCCAATTTAGCCGGTTCCTGACGCAACAAAGCTGTTTTTTCATCGATCATACCTTGTTTCAGCATATCGACAGCCATTTTCACCATAGCGGCTCCGGTACGTTTTCCGTTACGGGTCTGTAACATCCACAGCTTACCGTCCTGGATGGTGAATTCCATATCCTGCATATCGTGGAAGTGGTCTTCCAGTTTTTCCTGTACAGCGTTCAGGTCGGCATAAGCCTGAGGCATAGCTTCTTCCAGCGAAGGATATTTGGAAGCACGTTCTTCTTCGGAAATACCCTGCAGTTTAGCCCAACGGCGTGAACCCTCGATGGTGATTTCCTGCGGTGTACGGATACCGGCTACAACGTCTTCCCCCTGTGCATTGATCAGGTATTCTCCGTTGAAGATGTCCTCTCCGGTTGCAGCGTCACGGCTGAAAGCAACACCGGTAGCCGAATTGTTACCCATGTTACCGTAAACCATAGACTGTACGTTAACAGCAGTACCCCATTCTTCCGGGATCTGGTTCAACTGACGGTACAGAACGGCACGTTCGGTCATCCATGAATCGAATACGGCACAGATGGCTCCCCACAGCTGTTCCCACGGACAAGTCGGGAAATCTTTGCCGGTTTTGGTTTTGACTACTTTTTTGAAGTTTTCGACCAATACCTGCAAATCTTCAACGGTAAATTCAGTATCTTGTTTGATATGTTTGGCTTCTTTCAGCTTGTCGATTTCAACTTCGAACGGATTGTGCTCGCCTTTTGCTGCTGCTACACCCATTACAACATCGCCGTACATCTGAATAAAACGACGGTAAGAGTCCCAGGCAAAACGGGCATTTCCTGATTTTTCTGCCAGTAATTTTACGGCATCGTCATTCAATCCCAGGTTCAGCACGGTGTCCATCATACCCGGCATAGAAACACGGGCACCGGAACGTACGGATACCATCAACGGGAAAGCCTCTCCTTTGGAACCGAATTTTGCATTCATGATTTTTTCCATGTGTGCAATACCGGCTTTAACGTCGTTTTCTATTAATTTTACAACAGCATCTTTACCTTTCTGGTTGTAAAGTGTACAAACTTCAGTGGTAATCGTGAAACCTGCAGGTACAGGCAGGCCGATCAGGTTCATCTCCGCCAGGTTGGCGCCTTTACCACCGAGCAGATTTTTCATGTCTGCCTTGCCTTCTGCTTTTCCGTCTCCGAATGTGTAAACGTACTTCGTACTCATATTTCTGTTAGATTTGATTTATTTCCCTGAGAGGGAAGGTTTATTATTATGATATTGTTTTTATAAACTATTGATATACAATAAACTGAAAGCCACGCGAGCTTGCGTATTCAGAGTTGCAAATATAGAATATTTTTTGTTATTATAAAAATCGGCTTCTATTTTTATAATGATCTATTACTCAAACGTTTTCAATTTTGAATTCTTGGCTCTTTATCATTCCCTCCGGATTGTCGTTTGCCGGTATACCGGTTCCCCGTTTTTCCCCAATCCTTCGACGGTGATGGTATAACTGCCGGCCATGTCGGAAGTGAAAAAAGAGAGGGAAGTCTGCCCGGATGAATCGATCGGGACGACCGGTTGCCAATAAATCGTGCTGCGGTAGTCGATCTCAGGAGCTTTGAGTATTTCCGGGTCGTTGTATTGGGGCATGTAGAATTCATCCGGTTCGGAGTAACCTAAAGGAATGAATTTGATCAACCCTGGAGTGGCTTTGGGGGTGAAATGGCCATGTTTGGTATTGATGACAATCACACCGCCGGCACCGCCTTGGGCCATGAAGAAAGTCAGCCGGGCTCCGTCGCGGATGACTCCCAGATTGTCCACATCCTCCGGCATCACTGCGTTCAGCATGTCTTCGGTCTGTGGCAATCCGTCGATCATGAACAGAGGCGTACTTCCGTTGCGGGCCATCGTCACTTTGGTACCGGAGACAATAACACCCGGAAGACGGGATAATAGTTGATAGATACTGGAAGTATTGAATTTATTCAATTCTTCCTGGCCCAGGATGTAATCCGTCATATCTGTGTATTGGCCTTCGTATTTGTGTTGTACGCTTTCCGGACGGTGACGTAATACGACCGCTTCGTCGAGAATATAGACTTTCACACCGTTCTGGTAGAAATAACTACCTTTGAACTGGTCCATAAATTCTTCTTTGCCCAGCGGTTTATTTTCCCGGGGGATTGTAAAATGAGTGACGGGATCTTTAAATAGCCGGGGAGTGATAGTTATATCTACCATTTTTCCTCCTTTCTCTTTGTAGCCACGTACCAGAAAAATCGTACTATCGGGGAAATCCAGATCCCGGATGATGAATTCTCCGTTTTCGTTCGACTTCACTTCTCCCAATGTATTTTCACCGGGGATAAAGATTTGTACACTGGCATTCGCCATCGGCTTATTGCTATAATTGGTGATTTTTCCCCGGATTTCTTGTCCCTGTTCAAGCTTGAAAGTGGCTTTAGAAGGTGTGGCAGTCAGGAATTTCCCGATCTCATAACGGGTCCAGCCATGAGTGAGCATGAGGAGATCGATGTGTTCGGGAGTTTCACGACTATAACTTCCCGGGGCTTCGATGTGCCCTTTGAGGTCGGAGGTCAGGAGCAGATAACTGACGATATTGTCCGATAGGGTGTCACGGGGAACCATCGTATTGTCCGTAACAGAGAGGGAAAAACTGCCTTCGAGGGGGTGCTCGCCGATGTCTGTAAACTGTAGTGTCAGGTTTACTTTTTCCCGTCTGTCGTATTTTTCTTTATCGGTCCGGAGTTGTAATACAGGTTGCGGATCCGGCTTTATAAAATAAGAACGCTGGCTGTAAATGTGTGAGTCGGCATCGGCTAGTACGAACTGCACGGTACCACCGGGCAGGGAGTTCAGGGGTAAGGCCCCTGCGAAATCGTCTTTTGCCGGTAGCACGCCTAACAGACGTCCTCTGGAGTGCATAACGATATAAATCGTTTTCCCTGCAGGAAAATGAATTCCTTTTTTGACAGCAAGGATCAGGTGGTTGTCCTGAGGATAAACCTGCAAGGCCAGATTTTCCGCTTGGGGAATCTGCAAGTCGACTCTTTTTTCCCGGTTTGTGGCGGTATGTACCAGGGCATAGTAGCGTTCGCCCGGCTGGGTGGTCAGTTCCAGGGTTCCCATTCCCCGGTGAAAGGTTGAAAAAGAAACGACTTCCTGTTCCTTACTATTGTAAATTTTTCCCTCGGCAGCTATCGAACGTCCGTTTGCATCCAGTGCCTTAAAGGCGACGGTTTGCGTGGTGCCCGCTAATAAATTACCGCCTTCCGGGAAGAATTGAAAGTCGAAGTCGTCGGAAAGATTCAATAAAGGGATTTCTCTTGAAAAAGCAAAAGGCAAGTCCGTCGGGAACGCTACCTGAATCCGGTCGATACTGTCGCTGACCGGATATTGTAAAGTGGCGGATCCTTGTTCATCGGTTTTCAAGGTAGTCTTGTTTACCGCTAGTTTATGACGGTAGGTCGTGATTTTCAGACGTTGATGAACATAAGGTTTGCCGGCATTATCGATTAGGGTGAGCGTCGTCCGGATTGCATTGTCCTGACGGCTGCTTGCCGTGTGAATGTTTACTTCATTCACTGTACTGACGATCTGTATATTTTTTTTGAAGAAAAAATCTTCTTCGTTATTTTGCATCCAGTTGGTAAAGACACGCAGGCAATACTCTCCCGGAGGGGTGGTGGATGGAATCGTCAAATTGCCATAAAAACAAGAATCGGTCTGTTTTATTTGGATACGTTTTAAAATCGAATCCTGACGGTTGATGAGTTCGAGGTAGATAAATTTACTTAATTGGGTCGGGATATGATAGCTGGCATCTACGCAGTAGGCTCTGAACCAGATATTTTCGCCGGCAGAGTAGGTCGGTTTATCGGTATGTAGATAAATTTTTTCCTGGGGGTTGAAATTGAAATAGTTGTTGAAACATTGTTCGATGTATGAAGGAAAAGCATCTTCGGTTTGAGCTCCGACGGGACGGAAAAGAAGGACCAGCATGATCGTGAACATGCCCGTGCAGATTGTTTTCATCATTTATTGTTTGTGGTTACGGGAACAAAATTAAGAAATAAAATGATATTTTTGTTCTGCTAAAGAGAAAATGCATGAAGCCAACAGAGAGTCGGAAACGGTACAATGATTACCCCGCTTATTTCAAAGAATTATTTGGAGAACGGGTGCAAAAATTGTCTATCGACGGTGGATTTACTTGTCCGAACCGGGATGGGAAAAAAGGGACCGGTGGTTGTACGTTTTGTAATAATGAGAGTTTTAATCCGGGTTATTGCCGGGCTGTGTCGGGGATATCCCGACAGATCGGGGAGGGAAGGGCCTTTTTTGCCCGAAAGTATATCGGTCAGAAGTATCTGGCTTATTTTCAGGCTTATTCGAATACCTATGCTCCTTTGGAAGAGTTACGGCAAAAGTATGAGGAGGCGTTGACTTGTCCCGATGTAGTGGGATTGGTGATCGCTACCCGTCCGGATGCTGTGACCGATGACGTATTGGATTATATTGCCGGATTGTCCCGGCGTTGTTATGTTTGTGTAGAGTATGGAGTCGAATCTGCAAATGATGAAGTTTTGCGAACGGTCAACCGGGGACATACTTTTGCCGAAGCTGAGGAAGCGATACGGAAAACGGCTGAGAGAGGTATCCGGATAGGAGCTCATTTGATTTTCGGCTTACCCGGAGAGAGCCGGGAGTCTATGTTGGAGGGGGCGGTCCGTGTGTGCGATCTGCCGATTCAGGTATTGAAGCTACATCAGTTGCAGATTGTCCGGGGAACGGCGATGGCCGAACAATATCTTCGGCATCCGGAGGTTTTCAGGTTGTATAGTTATGAAGAATACCTCGATTTTGTAGTGGACGTGATCGGACATATCCGGCCGGATGTTTATCTGGAACGTTTTGTCAATCAATCACCCGAAGAATATCTGATCGCTCCGAAATGGGGGATAAAGAATTATGAGTTTGTGGCTAAACTGGAGAAGAGATTGCGCGAGAGAGGAGAGTGGCAGGGGAGGTGGTATAGGGGGAAAGGTAAAAAGTAAAAAGCTAAAAGTTGAAGGTTTGGGGAAAATGAAGGAGGGGAAAAGAAGAGAGATGAAAAAAATAAAATAAAATGAGATGATGATTGGACAGGAGAAAGTGTATGAGACATTGAAAGCTTTGGGTATTGAATTCGATTATCTGGAACATCCTGAGGCATCTACGATCGAGATTGCCCGCCAATATTGGAAAAATTTGGACAGTACACATTGTAAGAATTTGTTTTTCAGGAATCATAAGGGAAACCGGCATTACCTGGTTATTTTTCATTGTGATCGGAATCTGGCGATTCATGATCTGGAACAACTATTAAAACAAGGGAAATTAAGTTTTGCTTCGGAAAAACGGATGGAGAAATACCTGGGGTTGAAGCCGGGATCTGTCAGCCCTTTCGGATTAGTGAACGATACGGAACACCATGTCTATGTTTTCCTCGATGAAAATTTGAAACAAGCCCGGAAATTGTCGTTTCATCCGAATGATAACCGGGCTTCTCTGGCTATAAAGACGGAAGATTTTATCCGTTATATGGATCAGACAGGGAATGGGTATGAGTGGATCAGACTTTATTGATTGGCGCAGTGCGCCAATCCTACTTCATTCCTTCCACCTCCCCGATTGTCATCGGTTTATATTTGCCGAGCCGGCGTGCTCCGTCGGGAGTGATCAGGTAGTCTTCTTCGTTACGGATGCCGCTGAAACCTTTCCAGGGTTCCAATTTGTCGTATTGGATAAATTCGCAGAACCGTTTTTCACTTCTCCAATAGTCGATGAGCTCAGGAATAAAATAGATGCCGGGTTCTATGGTAAAGACAAAACCGGGTTCCAGGGGGCGGGCCAGACGGAGCGATTTGAAACCGAACTGTGTACTTTTGGGTTGTCCGTTATATCCTACCCATACTTCGCCTAAATTCTCCATGTCGTGAACATCGAGTCCCATCATGTGGCCGAGTCCGCAGGGAAAGAACAACGCATAAGCACCCGAACGGGCTGCTTCGTCGGGATCTCCTTTCATCAGGCCGATCGATTTCATCCCTTCTGCAATCGTACGGGCGGCAATCAGATGGACCTCTTTGAACGGAATGCCCGGTCTTAGGGCGGCAACTGCGGCCTGATGGGCTTGTAAAGCGATTTGATAGATGGTTTTCTGCTGTTCTGTAAAATGTTTACTTACCGGAATGGTCGACGAGAGGTCGCCGGAATAGTGCATGCCGTTTTCCGCTCCTGCATCCAACAATAACAACTGCCCTTCGTGGAGGATATTACCGTGATAATGATTATGGAGGGTTTGCCCGTTAATGGTGGCAATCACCGGGAAAGACAATTGTCCGCCATTTTGTAAAGCGACTTCTGTCACTGCTGCTGCTATTTCACATTCTTTCATCCCCGGCCGGACAAGTTGCATCGCCCGGATGTGCATATCGGCGGAGATATTTACTGCTTCTTCTATCTCCCTGATCTCCTCGGCCGATTTGTAGTTTCGTTGGCCGACTACAGCCCGGATCAGTTCGGTAGAGGCTCCGGCAACTTGCGCTTCAGGGGCAATCCCCAGTAAACGGAGTAGGGTGACCTGATGTTCACCCCGGTAAGGAGGCAGATAATGGATACGACGTCCCTGCTGTACCGCTTTATTTAAATAATCGCTCAGCTGGGCGGTCGGAGCGGTTGCAGTGATGCCTACTGAAGCACTCTTTTCCCGTATCGTGGGTTGGGTGCCCATCCAGACGATATCGTCGATGGTCAGTTCATCCCCGAAAATAATTTCCCGGTCTTCATCGATATCGATCAGAGCCGAAAGACCGGCATAATCCGAACCGAAAAAATATAAAAAAGTCGAATCCTGACGGAAATGATACGTGTTGTCGGTATAATTCATACCGCTTTCATTGTTGCCGAGAAATAGTAAAATCCCTTTACCGATTTCTTTCTTCAGTCTGTTACGTCTCTGAATGTAAGTTTCTTTGTTGAACATAATCGTATGGTTTTATAAGTAGATATTGGGTTTGGTCAGTTGGTGTTATTGATAAAATCTTTGGGTAATACGCCGAATTGATTTTGGAAACATTTGGCAAAGTAGGAGGGACTGTTAAAGCCGACCATATAACAGATCTCGTTGATCTTATATTCGTTTCCGGCCAGATATTCCGCTGCTTTACGCAGGCGTACCAACCGGATAAATTCATTCGGGGTCAAACCGGTTACTGCCTTTACTTTGGCATACAGAAGGGTACGGCTCATATTGACACTTCGGGTGAGTTGGTCGACGGAAAATTCTGTATTCGAGATATTCTCCTGGATGATCTCGTTCAAACGGTTAAACCATTTTTCGTCGGCCTGTGTTTCGGTCAGGGTATTGATCGGGGTGAAAGGTTTCTCTGAAAAAAGACAACGCAGTTTGTTACGGTTTTCCAGCAGACTGACCATTTGTGCATACAGATAGCTCACAGATACCGGTTTCTCGATATAAACATCCGCTCCGTTTTCCAGGCCGGCGATTTTGCTTGCTGTATCCGTGCGTGCCGTGAGCAGGATTACCGGGATATGACTTAGATTGATGTCTCTTTTTATTCGTTTGCATAATTCTATTCCGTCCATTACCGGCATCATGACGTCGCTGATGACAATGTCCGGCTTCAGATTTTCCAGTGATTTCAATGCTTCTTCTCCATTTCCGGCCGTGTGGATATGATATCGTTGTCCGATGACACGGGTGAGATAAGAAATAAACTCTTCGTTATCTTCGACAATCAGTACGGTTCCGGCCTTTTTCCCATCTTTGTCGGTTTTTTCTGTTCCGGCAGGTTCGATCGGATCCTCAGTTTTTACTTCCCGGAGTGCTGCTGTTTTATCCGGAGAGGTTACAGAAATAGAAAGGTCGTTTTGTTCGTTCTGGGGAAGCGTGATCCGGAAACGGGTAAACCGGTTTTCTTCGCTTTCCACTTCTATCTTTCCCATCATTCGTTTCACCAACAGACTGACGATGGCTAGCCCGATACCGAAACCTTTGTTCGGGAGTTGGGGTTTATTGGCCGATTGGTAAAAGAGGTTGAATATTTTTTCTTTCTCCGTAGGTTTGATTCCCGTACCGTTGTCTTCGACAGAGATCGTTACCGTATGTGCTTCAGGATTTTCAGTGAGGGAGACCAGAATACGGTCTTTGGTAAATTTCATGGCATTGGTCAGCAGGTTACTCAACACTTTGGTCAGTGCTTCCCGGTCGGTGCAAATCCGGATCGGTTGTGGAGTATCGTGAGAGAGCTGTATCCCCTTTTGCTGAGCTGCAGATGTAAAACGCTGTACAGTTTTTTCCACCAGATCATCGATGTCGAACCAGGTGTTTTGGGAGGAAAAAGCTTCTTGTTCGGCTTTCGTAAAATCCAGGATCTGATTTACCAGGTCCAGTAACCGTTCGCTGTTGCGTTTGACGACTTCCAGGTCGTCCCTGATTTCCTCCGGGATATTTTTTTGACGCATGATCTCTTCTACGGGGGCCAGGATCAGCGTTACCGGAGTACGGATTTCATGGGTAATATGGGTGAAGAATCCGATTTTAGCATCGAACAGTTTGCGTTCGTTCTCGTGATGCAAGGCTGCGATCTTGTTGCGGTGGCGTCGGTTGGTCCGTTGTAATAAAAGTGCATACCCCAAAGCGATCGCTAAAACGATCAGGATACCGTAAACGACTAACATACCGTTCGACAACCACCAGGGTGGAAGAATTGTAATCCGGATTTCTGCTTTTTCGGGATTCCATACCTCGTCGTTATTACAGGCCATCACCTGGAAGGTATAATTCCCCGGGGATAGGTTGGTGTAGGTGGCTATGTTGTTTTGATTGTCCGTGTTGTTCCAGGTTTTATCGAAACCTTTCAACATGTATTTGTATTTGTTTTTACTCGGGGCACAATAGCTGGTCGTTACAAATTCGATAGAGAAAACGGCCTCGTTGTGAGGGAGAATGACCGAGCGCTGACGGTCGATCTGAGCTTGCAGAACCGAATGTTCGCCGATTGTTATATCCTGATTGAAAAGCCGGAAGGCCGTAAAAACAATATGGGGAATCACTTCATTCTTGCGGATACTTTGCGGATGGAAGACATTGAACCCATTGCTGCCGCCGATATAAATCTGTCCACCGGAAGTTTGCAGGCCGGCCTGGTTGGTAAACGGAAGGCAGACGAGTCCGTCTTCCTGATTGTAATAACTGATGGTTCCGTCTGAAGTATTGAACCGGAGTAAACCGGCATTGGTCGTGATCCACAATTCATTATAACTGGAGATGATCGTCTGTATGGTGGTATGGGTACGAAATAACGGATCGGGATGACGGGTAAAGCTATGATCGGCCGGATTGTAGGTATAAAGTCCGTATCCGCCCGTACCGATCCTTAACTTGCCCTGATCGCTGCACAGGCACACGATAGATTGTGGTAAACCGGTCTGATCGTTGGAATGAAATTTGAGGGTACTGGTTTTCAGGTCATAGCTGATCAATCCTTTGCCTTGCGAAGCAAACCAGATCGTGTGGTTGGCGTCTTCGGTGATGTCGGTGATGTAGCTGTTGTATCCCAGATCGGCGATAGTAACGAACGAATTGCTGAAGATATCGTAATATAGGATGCCGGTTTGGGTACCGAACCAGAGCCTGCCTGAGCTGTCTTTGTATATAGCGTATACACTGCCCGGATTCAAGCCCTTGATATTTTTATCCGAATAGTTGGTCACTTTACCGGTAGCTGAATTTAACCGGTACACACCGTGAGCATAAGTCCCGACCCACAATTCATGGTGGTCGCAATATAAGGCGTGCACGCTGAGGTCCGGATTTTGGGCGTCTAAGTATACCGGAGTGAAAGATTGGTCGTGTGGGTTGTAGTTCCAAAGCCCTTTATTATCTGTTCCGATCCATATCGTCCCGTCGGTGTTTTCACAAAAAGAATTGATGACTTTCCCCGGGGCACTTGTTTTGCCCGGTGTATAGCAGAACGTATTGAACCAATTGGTACCCGGCGTAAGATAATTGATACCTCCGGCGTTCGTTCCCACCCAGATACCTCCTTCCCGGTCTTTCAGAATCGAATAGACAATCCCGTCATTTAATCCTTGCGGAAAAAGAACATTGTATCCGATCGTAGAAAAAGTGTTCTCCGCCAGATTATATTGTGTCAGTCCGCTATTGGAACCGATGAGCAATATACCCGGTTGTATTTCGGTAATAAAATGGATATAGGTTATCGGTTCGTCAGCAGGAGGGAGGCAGGCCGTACAGTTGCGGGTTGTTTTATCGTATTTGAAAAGTCCGTTGTCACACAACCAGATATTTCCGAAAGAATCTTCACATAGGGCGTAAATGTAACGGGCTGTATATCCTTTTTGTTTATCTGTAGCATCGATCCGGAAAAAAGAGTCGGTGAAGGGATCGTATTTACATACTCCCTGATCATGAGTGGCTATCCATACTTCTCCGGTGTGGTCGATCAGAATTTTGGTGGTCAGATTGGAAATAAGACTCTTTTCATCGTTGATGTCGTGACTGTAATGTTTGATCTTGCCGTCCGAAGGATTGTAGCGGAAAACACCGCTTCCATAAACCGATATCCAGATTTTTCCCAATTGGTCTTCCTTGATCGAGTAGATGATTTTTTGAGAAAGCCGGTCCGGGATATCCGGTAGATGAAAGGTCGAAAATTTTTCTTCGGATACCCGGTAGCGGAAAACACCGTTCTCAGTACCGATCCAAAGATTACCTTTCGAATCCTCGAATAAAGAATGAATGACATTATTGCCTAAAGAAGCCGTGTCGCCGGGAATATGCCGGAAAGTTTTGAAATGGCGCGAATCGAAGCGATTCAGACCGTCTGAAGTGCCACACCAGATATATCCTGTCCGGTCCTGCAACAAACATTGTACAGCATTACTCGATAAGCCGTTTTCAACCGTATAATGGCGAAATTGGGAAGGAATGCCGAAGGTCGGGGAGAGTGAAGCGAGCGATAGAAAGAATAAGATAAAGACAAACGTTTTCATAATCATTTGGTTAATAGTGATGTAGCACATGCCCCTCTGGCGGTTTCCTTTTTTTTGCTTCAAATTTAAAAAAATTATCATTTGAAGTGTATTTTCGATACTTATATTTTTGTTTTATAAAAAAATGTTTTTATCTTTGAGATGTTTATTCGATGATTATGCTAAATGAAATTCGCATATTGCAGAACCGTTCCTACAAAGGACTTTTTGAATGCTGGTTATATTAGCGGATTCTTTTCTTTGTCCTGAATCCGAAGGACAATTTTTCTCTGTGTTTTTTTTATCTTGAGAGTGAGATAAATTTTATTATTCTAAATTTATTTCGTCATGCGTGGAAATATATTCGATATCAAGCGTTATGCGATTCATGACGGGCCGGGAATACGGACGACTGTTTTCTTGAAAGGGTGTCGTTTGCATTGTCGTTGGTGTCATAACCCCGAAAGTCAGGCTGTGGGAACTGTGTCGATGAAACAAGTCCGGAAATTAGGAGACCGTGAATTCGAAGAAATCCGGAAGGTGGGCTACGGGATTTCGGTCGATGAATTAGTCGAAGAGATAGCTAAAGATGCGGTGTTTTTCGAAGAATCGGGAGGAGGCGTTACTTTTTCAGGAGGAGAACCTTTGTTGCAACCGGTTTTTCTGTTGGAATGTCTCAAAGCTTGTAAGGCCCGTCGTATCCATACCTGTATCGATACGGCCGGAGTGGCTTCCGGAGCATATTTAGAAGAAATATGCCGGTATACGGATTTGTTTCTTTACGACGTAAAAACTGCCGATCCTCAAAAGTTCGAAGCGTACATCGGTAAAGGATTCCGGGAGGCGTGTGAACATCTGAGGAAAATTGCCGGACAGGGTGCCGGAGTGATTGTCCGGATACCTGTTATTCCCGGTTTTAACGACGATAAGAAGAGTGTGCAGGAGACGATTCGTTTTTTACAGACGATGCCTGTTTTGAAAGAGGTGAATCTGCTCCCTTTCCACCGTACGGGGGCAGATAAATACAAACGGCTCGGTATGGATTGGGAAATGGGAGATCTTCCGGGCCTGAAAGAGGAAGACCTGAAAGATATCCGGGAAATGTTCAGGGAACAAGGCTTTCGGATATAACCTGTTAAAAAACTATAAATCAAAACCATACTTATTATGAAAATGACCGAACGAATCAGAAAACTACGTGAGCAGAGTCTGAATGCTGAGAATCGGATCTCGGCGGAAAGAGCTTTACTGATTACTGAATTTTATCAATCGGGGATGGCCGATGCCGAACCGGTACCGGTTCAACGGGCTTTAGCGTTTAAATATATCCTGGAACATAAGTATATTTGTGTGAATGAGGGTGAATTGATTGTCGGCGAGCGGGGACCGGCCCCGAAGGCTACTCCGACTTATCCCGAAATCTGTATCCACTCGTTACAAGATCTCGAGATATTGAACGATCGCCCGAAAGTATCCTTTAAATCCGATGAAACTACCCGGGCTGCTTACCGGGATATCATTATTCCCTACTGGAAAGGGAAAAGTAATCGCGACCGGATATTTCAGAATTTGCCACAGGAGTGGAAAGAGGCTTATACTGCCGGTGTATTTACGGAATTTCAGGAACAAAGGGCGCCGGGACATACGGCTTTAGGGATAAAGATGTTTCGTACCGGGTTGTTGGATTTGAAAGAAGAAATAGCCGAAAGTCTGGCTAAGACCGACCTGGTAAACGATCCGGAAGGCGTGGATAAACGCGACGAGCTGAGGGCGATGGATATCGTTTGTGATGCAATGATCCGCTATGCCGAACGGTATGCCGAACGCCTGGAAGAGCTGGCGGCTGAAGAAAAAGATCCGGTGAGAAAGAAAGAGCTGGAGAAAATGGCTGCGATTTGTCGTCGGGTACCGGCTCATGCTCCGACAACCGTTCATGAGGCATTACAACATTATTGGTTTATCCATTTGGGTGTGGTTACCGAATTGAATCCCTGGGACTCTTTCAATCCCGGACGTTTGGATCAGAGCCTGTATCCGCTGTATAAAAAACAGCTGGAAGAGGGGACGGTCACTCAGGAAGAAGTATACGAAATGTTGCAGTCTTTCTGGGTGAAATTCAACAACCATCCTTCTCCGCCCAAAGTGGGGGTTACGGCTGAAGAAAGTAATACTTATACCGATTTTTGTCTGATCAATGTCGGAGGGGTGAAGGAAGACGGTAGCGACGGGGTGAACGAGATGTCGTATATCCTGCTGGATGTAATCCGGGAGATGCGTTTACTGCAACCCAGTTCGATGATTCAGGTCAGTAAGAAAAATCCGGACCGTTTTATCCGGGCTGCTGTCGAAATCATCAAAACCGGCTTCGGTCAACCGTCGGTGTTCAATACGGATGCTTTGGTACAGGAAATGTTGCGGGCGGGAAAAGATGTCCGCGATGCCCGGAACGGCGGGTGCTCGGGATGTGTGGAAACCGGGGCTTTCGGTACCGAAGCTTATATCCTTACCGGCTATTTTAATCTGCCGAAAATTCTGGAATTGACCCTGAACGACGGATTCGATAAGCGGACCGGCAAACAGATCGGTCTGAAAACCGGGACAGCTACAGATTATCGGACCTATGAGGAATTGTTTGCAGCCTATAAAGCACAGGTACAACATTTTATGCGGATCAAACTGACCGGTAACAATATCATCGAACGCATATTTATGAAATATATGCCGGTACCTTTCTTGTCCGTACTGATCGAAGATTGTATCCGGAACGGAAAAGATTATATGTGTGGTGGCGCCCGTTACAACAGTAGCTATGTGCAAGGGGTGGGCCTGGGTAGCATTACGGATATGCTGACCGCTTTACGCTATCATGTGTATGATAAAAAGACCATCGCGATGGAGACTATGGAGAAAGCTTTGGCGAACGATTTCAAAGGGTTCGAAGAGTTGCAGTATCAGTTGGTGTATCATACTCCGAAATACGGTAACGATGATGATTATGCCGACGAGCAGGAGGTACAGGTGTTCGACATGTACTATGATGTTTTGTCGGGACATAAATCTCCCCGGGGGGCGGACTATCGGGTAAATATGTTGCCTACTACCTGTCATGTTTATTTCGGTAAAGTGACCGGAGCTACTCCGGATGGACGGAATGCCTGGAAAGTGCTGTCGGAAGGCATCTCTCCGGTCCAGGGGGCCGATACGAACGGACCGACGGCAGTCATCCGTTCTGCCGCCAAAATCGATCATATCAAAACCGGCGGGACGTTACTGAATCAGAAATTTACTCCTTCGCTTCTTTCAACCGAAGAAGGATGTAATAATCTGGTACATCTGATCCGGGCTTATTTCCGGATGGACGGGCATCATATCCAGTTTAATGTGGTCGATGCCGATACGCTCCGGGAAGCTCAGAAACATCCCGAAGACTACAGGGATCTGATTGTCCGGGTTGCCGGATATAGTGATTATTTCAACGACCTGGGCGAAGATTTGCAGAACGAGATCATTTGTCGTACGGAACAAACGACATTTTAATACATTTTTAACGACTGGTGCTTTTTGAAGTAGTTTCTACAGCAAAAAGCATAAGTCGTATCTGAAAGTGTGAATAGTTATTGAAATTATAGAGATTTTTTAATGTGCGACATCTGTTAACTTAAAAAACGTTCGTTTCTTTTGGCGGAAAGCTGCCAAAAGAAAAATGGACAAACGATAATTAACAATTGACAATTTTCTGGAAGCATCGCTTCCATTAGAAAAAATGAGGAGGAAAAAATGAGAAATAGAACAAAGAGGGGAATTGTTGATTATCAAATAAATAAAGAAGAAAGTATAGGTTTGAAAATACATTGTCAAGTGTCATTTGACAACTGTCAATCAATCAAACGGCTGCAGGATCCAAGGACTTTATGAACCTTATAAACTTTTGCTAAATTAAACGAACATTTTTTTTGTAATCTAACAAATATATTTTATGAAAGGTAAACAAATTTTTTATTGGCTGAGTTTATTATTATGTCTGGCGGTGGCAGGATGTAGTAGTGACGGAGAAGACGAGGTTACGCCTAAAGATGAACCGGGAGAGGAAGGAGGAGGGGAACAGACCGGCCGGGAAGTATGGAGTTTCGATGTAAAAGTAATGCTCGACCGGGCGACTTTTAAATCTTACGGTTCTTCCGCAAACGTTGTAAACAATAAATTGAAACAGCGTTTTAAAGAAGTAAGAGAGCTTTACCATGGGAAAAAAGGAATCACCTATTTCGATGCCGATATAGAATTTGTCCCTTTCTTCGACGAAACTTGTGTATACGATTGTTCTTCTCAGGAAGTCCTGGATCATGCTGTGACCTATCGGGGCGATTATCCTTATCTTGTGATGTTCGACGGTAAAGTCGGTGATTTTTCCGATGAACGGGTACATAGCGATTGGACCGGCTGGGGGATCGAGGTCGTTTGCATTTCCGATAACAATAAAGGAGCACCTGACGGCGGGGCCACTACCTACGATATTTTATCCCCTTACAAAACTTCCGAATGCCTGGCCCATGAATTAGGGCATGCCCGCGGAGTTCCCGATATCTATGCGATGGAAGTGAAAACGAACCCGATCAGCGGGACCTTGTTCAGCCCGGTGACCTGTATGATGAATATTTGCTGGGGGGGAGATTCCTGGAGCGAATATGCACAATTACTGATCAACCGGAATAAAAATCTGGTGCGGGGACAAGAAGGATTCATTCCGCTGGAAGAACCCAAATATCCGAAGAACTTAGTGTTGAATATTACCCGGGACGGACAACCGGTGAAATATGCGGCAGTCAATATCTACCGGGAGGAAATGTATAAAAACACTGTCGATGTTACTGCTTTTATGAAAAAAACACTGGGGACCGACGGCTTGTTGAGCTTATCACCGGTCACTCTGTTCAATGGTGCGGGAGGAGGGATCGGATATGGCGTCCTCTTGATCGAAGTCGTTGACGGAGAGAGCAAAACCTACCGTTATATTCCGGTTTATGAGGTTCAGATCGCTTATTTGAAAGGAGATACGGACCAATATACGATAGAAATAAAATGTGATTGAAGAGTAAGGGGTAAGTAACCTCTCTTATACATACAATTACTTATTACAAACCATTAAATGATGTCTTATGAAGAAAATGCTAAAAGTAAACATGTTGCGTTTGCTATTGGGGATGTCGACTCTGGTATTTTTTGGTATATCAGGTAGTTTTACAGCCTATGCCGGCGATACGCCGGCAGCGCCACAGCAACATAAACGGGTAGTGAAAGGAAGGGTTACCGATAAAAAGACCGGAGAACCCATTGTCGGAGCTACGGTATGGTTTAAGGAATCGACCAGCGGAACAGCAACGGATGCTGCCGGAAATTATTCGCTCAACCGCCCTCAGGGAAATGCAATCCTTTCGGTGTCTTTTATCGGATATAAAAGCCAGGAAGTGGTATTAGGAAAAGAAGATGTGATTAATTTCCAGTTGGAAGAAACCAGTGAAATGATCGAGGAAGCCGTTGTCGTCGGTTATGGATCTCAACGTAAAGAGAGTGTAATCGGAGCGATCACGACTGTCGGAGTGGCTGAACTGAAACAACCGACGGGACAGATCAGTAACAGTCTGGCGGGGCGTCTGGCCGGTGTGGTTGCTGTGCAGCGAAGCGGTGAACCCGGGCAAAGTTCCGAGTTCTGGATCCGGGGAATCAGTACTTTCGGTGCCAACAAAGACCCGTTGATCCTGGTCGATGGAGTGGAAAGAAGTCTCGACTTGCTGGACCCCGAAGATATCGAATCTTTTTCTATCCTGAAAGATGCTACGGCAACAGCCGTCTACGGAGTGCGGGGAGCGAACGGGGTGATCATCGTGAATACCCGGCGGGGAAAAGAGGGACGACCCGATATCAACGTGAAAGCACAGGTCGGTATCCTTACACCTACCAAAGTGCCCAAAATGGCGAACTCGGCTACCTGGGCCGAGATGTATAATGTAGCCCGTACTTCTCACGATAAGGCTCCTCTGTATACTCCTGAAGAAATTCAAAAATACAAAGATCACAGTGATCCCTATTTGTATCCCGATATCGATTGGTTGGATGCTTTAATGAAAAATCATACTACTCAACAACGGGTGAATCTGAATGTCACCGGTGGGGGGAGTATTGCCCGTTATTATATTTCAGGCGCTTTCTTTAACGAAAACGGTTTGTTTATCAGTGATCCCGAACATGAATGGGATTCCAGGATCAATTACAAACGCTATAATTTCACTTCTAATGTGGATGTAAACCTTCATCCCACTACGATTCTGAAACTGAATATCGGTGGAAGTATGGAGACCAAACATCAGCCATACAACAGTATTAGCTCGATATTTAACGATGCGATGAATACTTCTCCGAACGTGATGCCTTTATTTTATCCCGATCGGGATGAGGATGGGGCTGTTCGTTATGCCGAATACGGGGAGGCAGTTCCGAATCCTTATAATACTTTGACTCAGGCAGGGTATAACGATAACTGGTGGACTAAGATAAACGCCATGATAGCTCTGGAACAGGATTTTTCGAAATTGGTGACCGAAGGGTTGAAGGCTGAAATTAAATTTTCATTCGATGCCAATTCCTGGAATCAGATTTTGCGGGGAGGTTCGCCTCATACCTGGTACGCCCGGATGAGAGATGATGATAATAATTTGGTATACGAGGAAAAGTCGTTAGGTTCAAATACGTTAAGCTATACTTCTTATGCGAATGGAGAACGCGCTTTATATTTGGAAGGACGTATCAACTACGACCGGCTGTTCGGGAAACATCGGGTTGGAGCACTCTTTTTATACAACCAGCGGAATTATCAGGTAGCTGCCGGTTCTTCTATCGACGCTTTGCCTTACCGGGATCAGGGGCTTGCCGGACGAGTGACTTATTCTTACGACGACCGGTATTTTATCGAAGGAAATTTCGGGTATAACGGATCGGAGAACTTTGCCAGCGGTAATCGTTTCGGTTTCTTTCCGGCAGGTGCTATCGGCTGGATTGTTTCGAATGAAAAATTCATGGGTGGTGTAACCCATATCATCGATATGTTGAAATTGAAAGCTTCTATCGGTCAGAGTGGTAACGACGAAATCGGAGGAGGACGGCGTTTCGTGTATTTGCCTACGATTGTCGGAGCTTACGGAACGTATTGGGGTACTTCCCATACCTATACCGGAGGTACTGCTGTCGGAGAGTATGCCAATGAGGATGTGTCGTGGGAAGTATCTACCAAAACAAATGTCGGTTTTGAATTGTCTTTATTCAATGCTTTACGTTTACAGGCCGATTATTTTTACGAAAGACGGAAAGGTATTTTTGTTCAACGGCAGTCGTTACCCGATTATGTCGGGGTATCTACCATGCCGTGGTCCAATGTCGGAAAGATGCAGAATCAGGGAATCGATGCAACGCTCGAATTCGATAAAAGTTTCGGTGAGTTTTTCTTGTCGGCCCGGGGAACCTTTACGTATGCCCGCAACAAACAAATCGATAACGATCAACCCGATTATATCGATAAATACCGGAACCGGAACGGACAAAAATATGGCCAGCAATTCGGTCTCATAGCACTCGGATTGTTTAAAGATGAAACGGAGATTGCCAATAGCCCTTCCCAGTTCGGTACTTCCTACCTCAAACCCGGAGACATCAAATATAAAGATATCAATGGAGACGGCGTAATCGACGATGCCGACGAAGTGCCTATCGGTTATTCCGATGTACCGGAAATTGTATACGGTATGGGAGTAAGTATGAATTACAAAGGATTCGATTTATCGTTGTTTTTCCAGGGGGTGGCCCGGACGACTTTTTTCCTGGGAGATGCCTATTTCCCGTTCAATTATCCGAATATCGGACGGACAGGTTTTCTGGATGATTTGAAAGATAAATATTTCGATCCGGCCAAACAGAATTTCGATGCAGAAATCCCTCTCTTGTATGATGAAGGATGGCATGGGAGCAACTATAAAAATTCCACCTGGTGGCAACGCAGCGGAGCTTTCCTGCGTTTGAAAACTGCTGAACTCGGGTATACTTTACCGAAATCGGTGACTCAAAAATTGCGTTTGAAAACAGTGCGTTTCTTCGTTTCCGGTACGAATCTCCTCACTTTTGCCAAGGATGTGAAACTCTGGGATCCGGAAATCAATTCAACGGACGGACGTGGTTATCCTTTGATGCGTACCGCTAATTTCGGCGTGAACATTAACTTCTAACCTAAAACATGAAGATTATGAAATCAAAAATACTTTTTTATATCGCTGTCGGTTTGGCTTTTCTGACCGTTTCGTGTGATTCGTACCTGGATAAAGAGCCCGACGATATGCAAACGATCGAGGGGGTATTCGCTAAACGTAGCACTACCGAGCAATATCTGGCCAATGCTTATGCTTACTTGCCGGAACAGTATGATGCGGTATGTATCGTTCCGCCGATGTATGGCTGGCCTTTTGTACCTGCCAGCGATGAGGCGGAATGGGGTGCTGTTCGGGTGTATGCTTTTATGCAGAACGGTACTTTGTCGGCCTCCAATCCTTCTCTTAACTTCTGGACTCCTCTTTATCGCGGAATCCGGGAAACCAATGTATTCCTCGAACATGTGGGAGAATGTAAAGAATTGGAAGATGGCGAACTGGAAGCCTGGACTGCCGAAGCCAGATATATCAATGTGATGTGTCATTATTGGTTGGCTATGATTTATGGACCTATCGTGTTGGTGAAAAATGAGATTATCGATGTAAATTCCACGATTTATCGGGAAAGAGACTCCTGGGAAGATTGTGTGAAGTGGATTTGTGATGAGTTGGAAGCTGTGGCTTACGAGTTGCCACCGACTCAGGGAGATACTTACAAAGGTAAACCGACCCGTGGTGCTGCCCTGGCCTATCGTTCCCGTTTATTGCTTTATACGGCAAGTCCCTTATTTAACGGTAATGCTTATTTTTCATCGGTAAAGAAAAAAGACGGAACGGCTTTATTCCCGACAACCAAAGATCCGGAAAAATGGAGAGTGGCTGCCAATGCTGCCAAGAACTTCATCGATATGTGTGAAGACGGTTCCCTGCCTCATCAGCTGTTGACCGGTTCGGATGAAGAGAATGCAAAAGGGAAAACCTATAAAAGAGTATTTATCGAGGCTTGGAACAGTGAATTGATCGATGCCGAATTTCCCGGAGCAAACAATACGTATTACGTTTATTTACTGGAACAAGGACCTGCTCCGAACGGAGATCGTTTCCTGAATGGGCATGCCACCAATTGTGCCACTCAGTTCCAGGTAGACGCTTATGCCATGGAAAACGGGCGTTATCCGATTACCGGCTATAACAACGACGGTTCGCCGGTGATCGACGAGGAATCCGGTTATACAGAATCCGGCTTTTCCACTTTTACCGTACCTACTTTTGATTTGGACTACAAAGGTTTTACCAGCGAGATGTTCAATATGTATAAAAACCGGGAACCCCGTTTTTATGCCAGTATATTCTATAACGAAGGGGTATGGCCGAATACGGTAACCGATAAACCGGTGTATATCAATAAATACGGAACCGACGGCAGTAATAGTTCGGACTATAACCGTACCGGGTATTTGATTACTAAATTCGTTCATCCGGGATCGACCCTGAATCCCTACAATCTGAATTATGAACGGAGTTGGTCGAATTTCCGCTATGCCGAGATTTTACTGAATTATGTGGAAGCAAAGATTGAGCTGGGTGAGTTGGACGACGAGGTATTGGGCTATTGGAATGCCGTGCGTAACCGGGGTGGTGTGCCGGATATCGAGACCGTATATCCGGATGTAAAAAGCGACCAGAATCTGGCACGTGACCTGATCCATCGGGAACGTCAGGTGGAATTTGCTTTCGAAAATATCCGCTGGTTCGATGCTAATCGCTGGAAGATTGCAACGGAGACCAATCATGGGAAAACCTACGGTATGAATGTAAACATATCTTCTAAGAATGCTTTGCGTTCCGAATATTATCAGCGTACGGCTTTCGAAACCCGTGTTTTCCTCGAAAGACAGTATTTACAGCCGATTCCACAGACTGCTATTATGAAGAATCCGGATCTGAAACAGAATCCCGGTTGGTAATGTTTAACCTCTAAACGAAAAAAGATGAAAATCAAATATTTAATTCTTTGTTTTGTCGCTTCTTTATTGGCTTCGTGCGGAGAAATCGACGAGTCGAATCTGAAGCTCTATCCTTCCAAACTTTATCTGGGAGTGAGTGGTTACAACCTGCAAGAAATATACGATCTGGGCGAAGAATCTTTGGTATGGGATGTATATGTGGATAAGAGCGGTTATTACGATAATGCCGCCGAAGTAGAATTGTCGTACGATCCGACAGTACTGACCGATTATCAGGAGCTGACTCAGGAGGGACTGGATTTCGAAGTATTACCTGAGCATGTCGGTACTTTGGGGCAAAAACGCCTGAGTCTGGCTGCCGACGCCACCTTGGGAGGTACACAACTGACTTTCGATATGACTACTCTTCGAACACTGATTCCGAAAGATGAAGAAGTGAAGTACGTTTATCCGGTACGGATCAAGAGCCTGACCGAGGGGGTAGAGGTCAATACCGATAAAGATTATCTGTTGCTGGCGATCCGGCTGAATACACCTCAGGCAAATTTGCGCGGAAGAGGGAGTTTGATAGAAGCGGATTGTGATCCTTGGCGAGGTACGAATATGGATAAGATCATCGTACCTCTGATTATGGATTTGCCTTTTGATAATGAAAGTATGGAACTGACGTTCGATTATGAAGCTGATCCTGCTTTATTAGATTCCTATAACCAATTATATGGAACGAACTATGAATTGCTGCCTGAATGTTATACGACTCCTGAGTTAAAAATCAAAGCCGGTGAAGTTTCGGGAACGGCAGAAATGGAGGTAGATCCTGTGCAACTTGCCGGAGAAACAGGGTATGATTTGGAAGGTAAATCTTATATGTTACCCATTCGGATTACCGGATGTGACAATCCGTCTGTCAAGATTCAAGCAGGTGCTGTTACTTATGTAAAAGTAGCTACAAAAGCCAAGTGGACCGGAACGTGGACGGAAACGATTCTTGAAGGAGAATCCGGAATTAGTACAACAGCTGGTAGTGTGTTGTCCGTGAAATTATATACCCGTCATGCTGTTATTGCAAATGCAGTCGGTGATGAAAATTGCCAGAATATGATGTCTGGTTGGATATTGGATGATGAAGCGATTCTTTGTCCTGGTTGGAGTGGAACTATGTTCGAGCAATGTTCACCTATTATTAAAATTACCGAGGAAGATTATGACAATAGTGGAAAGAAAAAGGTAGATGTTTTGGCCGGTTGGTTTGGCGATATTTGGAACTGGGGGGGTAAACCAGTTTCAGCTAATAATAGCTGGTATGATCCTAATTCTCAGGTACTTCATTTAGAATGGTCGGGTGGCTATAGTTGGGGGGATTATACGATTAAAAGAGAGTTTTCGAATCCGATATTTGATTGAATTTTATCTGATGAGGGTGTGTCAAAATGCGTGTTTCGATAAGTACTATATGCTTTGGTATTGTCAAAAGGTAATGAAAATTTTCTTAAAGGGTATCGTTATTTACCTCTTCAAGTAGGATATAAGGGAGGAGGGCAAATCTTTAAAGGATATGAACGTTCATGTTATCATCCAATCTATTCAGATACAATTTATCAAATATTATCCGATACAACTTATGGACCGATTTTCTATTTTAAAATAAAAAATTCAAGTTGGGAAAAGTATCATAATTCAGATAGATTTGTTGATATAGATGGAAGTGAAGAAGGAGTGTTTACGTTACTTTACGAAAATCAGGATTTTTTTCTAGGATACATAGCCGATAAAAAAAAGAAAGGTAATTATATGCAGCCTTTTTTGTATGATAAAATGAAAGATAAGACTTATCTATTGAGGTGGTGCGATTATTATGAACATTTGAAGGAACTCGACTACTTTGAGGGATATGAGGCACGCGGAATATTTGAAGATTACTTTATTGCTCACGTAAGTTTTTCGACTCTTGATCAATATAATATATTCGAGCGCGTGAAAGATGGGGCTCTTAAAATTACAAATCCGGAGTTGGAAAGAGTAATCCAGAATTTGAATACAGATTCGAATCCGGTTTTGATCCTGACGAAGTTTAAACATTTATGATATGCAAAGGTTTATGAGATGGCCTTTATTACTGGCTATCGTGGTAAGTATTTTTTAACGGGAAACGAAAATAAATAAGTTATGGCAGATGGGAAAATAAATAGACCGTATGGGGGAGTCTTGTTATTGGGAATCTTTTTAACTCCTTTGTTATCGTTAGGTCATGATTATGCTGATGGTATAATTACCGCCAAATATTTCCGTTTTGCAGAAGTTGTCGGGATTGGTTTATTGCTGACATGGATGGTGGCATGGAAACGGAATTTTCAATTCTGTTTCAGATGGGTGGATGTCGGTGTGGTGCTGTTCGCTTTGTATGGGGTGGGAAGTTTTTTGTTGAATGATTTCAGGGGAGAAACGCAAACGTTGTTATTGATATTATTAGTGGGACTGTATTTTGTGTGTCGGGGTTTGGGAGGATGGAAGGTTTCTCAGAGGTTGCTTTTTACCTTTGTTTTATTGCTCGCCGGGAGCATCGAAGCGATATGGGGATTTTTACAGGTATACGGTTGGGCTGATCAATACCATAGCTTATACCGCTTGACCGGGAGTTTTTTTAATCCGGGCCCCTACAGCGGTTTTCTGGCGGTGATATTACCGGTGGCTTTGCATACTCTGTTAGGGCCGAAGCCTCTTTGCCGGGTTGATAAAATCGTGTACGGACTCGGAGTTATTTGTTTGGTTTCGATCATCCTGGTTTTACCGGCCGGCATGAGCCGGAGTGCCTGGGTGGCTGCCGGAGCCGGTTGCGGAGTTGTTGTGTGGAGGCAGAAACGCTCGAGGGAATACGTTAGGAGGGGAATAGGGCGGATAGGACGAGGTTGGAAAAGATGTTGGCTGGGGGGTATTTTATTACTGGGATTATCGATCGGGGGTGGATTGTATTTGCTGAAAAAGGATTCCGCCGATGGACGTTTGTTGGTATGGAAAATGGATCTGGCGGTGATGCGTTCCCAACCTTGGCTAGGTGTCGGTATCGGTCGGTATCCGGGTGCTTTAGGAGAAGCTCAGGCGGTTTATTTTGCAAACAGTCCTGCAGATCCGCGGGAAGAATATGTGGCTGATGCTCCTGAATATGGTTTCAATGAGTTTTTGCAATTGGGAGGTGAATATGGTTTGATCGGTTTGTGCTTGTTTTTATCGATAACGGGTATAGCGTCGGGAGGGCTGTTTAAAAGGAACACGCAGCAAACCGGTGGAGTATCGGGCGCTTTAAGCGCATTTCTGGTATTCGCTTGTTTTTCCTATCCTTTGCATATGTTACCGATGGCGATGCTGTTTGTGCTGTTATTGGCGTGGAGTGTGAATGTCGGTGCGAAAGGAGTAAGGATAAGACGCTGGGCAGGACAAATCCTGTGGTTACCGGTTATGGTACTGGGGCTTGTTGCTGCCTGGAGATTGACAGAAAAGGAAACCGCCTATAAAACATGGAAAACCGCAAGGGCTTATTTCCGTCAGGGAGATTATCAAGAGGCTTTAAACCGGTATACACCTTTATTTTCTGCCCTATCCGACCGGCCGGCTTTTGTGTTCGAGTTTGGCGAATGTCAATTTCAAAACGCCCAATATGGAAATGCGACGGCGATTTTTTTGTGGGCGGCGGAACTCAGTGCCGATCCGATGGTGTATAATAAGCTCGGGAAAAACTATCAGGCCCTGAAACAATATGACCGGGCCGAGAAAGCTTATGTCCAGGCTGCTCATATGATTCCCCATCGCATTTATCCGCTTTACCTGCTGGCTTTATTGTACCGGGAAATGGGAGATATGGAAAAGGCCCGTGATATGGCCCGGCAGGTAATCGACCAAGAACCCAAAGTGTGGTCACCTGCAGTGGAAGAAATGAAGACAGAAATGAAACAATTATAATGATTTTTGCTTACCCTAAATAACAAATGTGATGATGAAAATCCTATATTTTTACTTATCTGGCTTGTTGTTGCTGTGGAGTAGCTGTCAGCGGCCGACGATGCTCGATTTTGCGTTGCGGTATGCCGGGGAAAACCGCGTGGAACTGGAAAAGGTACTCGACCACTACCGGAATGATTCGCTGAAGTATCGGGCGGCCGTTTTTTTGATCGGGAATATGCCTTATCATTATTTCTATACAGGTGCGCAGTTGGATAGCCTCAGGCAAGGATACCGGTGGATGCAACGGACCGGACTAAGTGCCAAAGCGGTCAAACACAAATTGTGGAAGACTTTCGGCGAGCCTGATGTCAGGAGGTGGACGAAACGCAACGATGCCCGGTCGGTTACGGCCGATTTCCTTATCCGGCATATCGATTATGTATTCGGGGTGTGGGAGAAGCGGCCCTGGGCTTCGTATTATTCTTTCGAAGATTTTTGCGAATTTGTCCTGCCTTACCGGATTGAAAGGGAACCCCTGGAATTTTGGCAAGAGGCGTATGTACGGCGTTACGGACGGTTGTGCGACTCGCTCTGTGCCGTGAATCCGGATGTGGTGTTTGTCGCTTCGGCTCTGAACGATCACTTACGGGCCGAGCAGAATTGGTATGCATCTTCCGATTTGTCGTTTGTGGAATATGGAGCCTTGCAGTTACTGGACGAACGATTCGGAGGTTGCCGGGAGTTGTCGGGGTTCAATGTGGCCCTGTTCCGGGCATTGGGGATCCCTTGCGGAATCGACCGGGTGGTGCAGAATCCCCACCGGATCGGTTCGCATATGTGGACATTTATGGTGGATACCAATGGGCGAAAGCTTCCCTACCTGTGGAATTACTATAATATCGACCGGGAGGAACGCATGGAAGAAAAGTATGGAAAGGTGTACCGGGATTATTTCAGCGTACAAACCACTAATTGGGCTGTGTCTTATCCCGACGAAGATATTCCGGGGATACTGAAAAAACCTTTTTTGCGGGATGTGTCGGACGAGTATTTCGGCCGGAATGTAGCGGTTGTACCCTTGTACGATTCGGCGGGCGATGGCCGGTTGTGCTACCTGGCGGTCTTCAATAATGCCGGCTGGTCGCCGGTAGCGGTAGGGACTGCAGCCGGTTTTCAGGGGGTATTCAATAATATCGATACGGCGATTGTCTATTTGCCCGTATACCACAGGGAAGGAAAGTTGACGGCGGCCGGCGATCCTTTTATTTATACGAAGAATCATGAAGTGAAATCCATCCGTGGTGGGAACGAAAGAGTACAAAAGATGCATCTGGTGAAAAAATATACCGGGACGGCTATGGATCGCTTGCTGCTGGATTTGATGGTACAGGGGGTATTCGAAGGAGCGAATACGCCGGATTTCCGGGATGCCGTGGTGCTCCACCGGATTACTAAAGTGCCGCTTCCCGATTCGAACTGGGTACGGGTGAACTGTCCGTCGGAATTTCGCTATCTGCGTTACCGGGGACCGAAAGGTTCCAATAGTTGTATTGCAGAGGCGATGTTTTTCGATGCGGACGGTAAACTGATCCGGGGGGCCTGTATCGGTACACCTTCGGCGGAGAACGGAAAGACCTGGGATTGTACAAAAGTTTATGATGGGAGCAAACATACCTATTTTGCCGCTCAGGATGCCGATACCTCCTGGGCCGGTTTGCAGTTGGCGATACCTGTCCGCGTCAGCCGGATCTGTTACATTCCCCGGAACGACGATAATTTTGTCAAACCGGGCGACCTATACGAACTGTTGGTGTGGGACCGGGGACAATGGTACACGATGGGACGGCAGGTGCCCGACACCTATGGACTCGATTATGAGGGAGTTCCTGCCGGACACCTCTACTGGCTGAGGGATCTCACTGAGGGAGTGGAAGAACGGATATTTACGTACGAACAGGGAAAACAGGTGTGGTGGTAGGAAGTTTGTACGATTTTTGCATCTAAAAAAATTTTTGTTGCATTCTTTTTCTTTCGTTCATACTATTTTTAACCTCACTTAACGGAGCGGAAATGGGAGGATAGAAAGAAAAGTAACGGTGGAGAGTAAATTTTTATAAAAATTGAATATGGTAAAAAAAATCGTTGGAACAGGAGTATTACTTGTCCTGGCTTTGGCGTTGCAAGCCGGAGTGAAAATGTATACTTTAAAGTCGCCGGACGGTAAAGTGAAACTCGAAGTGACTGCCGGACAGGGGATAGCTTATTCACTTTTCTATGATGGCCGGCTTTTATTAAAACCTTCCCGGATAGCCCTTCATACCGACCTGCCGGAAGCCGATCATTGGGAAAATATCCGTATAACGGGAACAAAACAGAGGCATGTGTCGGAGACGGTACAGGCTCCGTTCTATCGGGTGAAGGAGTTCGGAATCGATTGTAATGAACTCGAACTCCGGTTGAACAATGGTTTTTCACTGCTGATGCGGGCCTATAACGATGGTATGGCCTATCGGTTCGTGGCCGGCCGGAAAGGAGAGATGACAGTGGTGGAGGAGAGGGCCGAATTTAATTTTGCTGATGATTTCGAAGCCTATATACCGTATTCTACCAATCCGAAAGATCCCTGGAATATGGCTTTTCAAAATTTTTACACCAAAGCTCCTCTTACACAATATAATACAGAGTTACCTGCTTTTTTACCCTTGACTGTGGATGCCGGTGCGGTGAAACTGACCTTACTGGAATCCGATTTGGAAGCTTATCCGGGCATGTTCGTCTGTGGAGATGGAAAAACGCCGGCTTTGAAAGGGGTGTTTGCAGCCTATCCTCAGGAAACGTTTAAGAATAAGTGGCGTTGTCAGGAGACGGTGAAAACCCGCAGGCCTTATATTGCGCGGGTAGCCGGTAAATGTACCTTTCCCTGGAGAATTATGGCAGTGACTGCAGAAGATACTCAGATGCCGGTGAATCATCTGGTGTATGCGCTGGCCGCTCCCAACCGGATCGGTGATTACAACTGGATAAAACCCGGGAAAGTGGCCTGGGAATGGTGGAACGACTGGGGGATCAGCGGAGTGGATTTTAAAGTAGGAATCAATACGCCGACTTATAAACATTATATCGACTTTGCTGCGGAACAAGGAATCGAATATGTGGTGCTCGACGAAGGTTGGTCGGATCCCAAACAGGGAGATATCATGACCACTGTTCCGGAGATCGATTTACCGGAATTGGCCGAATATGCCCGCAACAAAGGGGTCGGACTGATTCTGTGGGCGGTGATGAACGTGCTGGACGAGCAGCTCGAAAAGGCTTGCCGGTATTATGCCGGTATGGGGATTAAGGGCTTCAAAGTCGACTTCCTCGACCGGGATGATCAGAAAGCGGTAGAGATGGTTTACCGGATCGCGGAAACTACTGCAAAATATAAGCTGTTCGTGGATTTTCACGGTATGTATAAACCGACCGGAATCAACCGTACTTTCCCGAATGCGATCAATTTCGAAGGAGTATTCGGCATGGAGGAACTGAAATGGAGTAATCCCGATATGCCTTTGTACGACGTAACTATGCCTTTTATTCGTATGATGGCCGGGAATGTGGATTATACCCAGGGAGCTATGCGGAATGCAGTGAAAAAGGACTTCAGGGATATTTACAGTAGCCCGATGAGTCAGGGGACCCGTTGTCATCAATTGGCTACTTATATCGTGTTCGACAGTCCGTTGGTGATGTTGTGTGATGCACCGACCGCCTATCGCAAAGAACCCGAATGTACCCGCTTTATCGCCGGTTTACCCGTTGTGGCCGATGAAACCCGGATATTGCAGGGGAAAATGGGAGAATATATCGTCACAGCCCGGCGGGTGGGGGAAGACTGGATTGTCGGAGGACTGACCGATTGGGAAGCACGTACGGTGGATTTGGATTTGAGTTTCTTGCCGGAAGGGATGTTCCGGGCTGAAATTTTCTGCGACGGTATAAATGCGGATAAAAAGGGAGAGGATTACCGGCATGAATATCGTGATGTAAAAAGAGAGGATCGGTTGAAGATGCAACTTGCTCCGGGAGGAGGATTTGCTATCAGGTTGAAGAAAAATCATAACTGATAAAATTATAAACTTATGAAAATTATTCCTGTTATTTTATTATTGGTGTTCAGTTGTGCCGTTTGTGCACAGGAGCTGAAAGAAAAATATGCCGAAGCAGATGGGTTCAGGCAAAAGTATGAGGCCGGATATTTTGGAGGGAATATCACTCCCCGCTGGATCGGAAATACACATTTTTGCTGGTATGCGGTCAAGACTCCTGCAGGTACTGATTTTATACTGGTGAATGCCGGTAAACGACAGAAACAACCGGCTTTCGATCAGAAAGCTATGGCTAAAGCATTGACGGCTGAACTGGGACGAAAAGTGGAACCCGGGAAAATGCCTTTCCGGGAGATTGTGTTTTCGGACGATCTGAAACAACTGACTTTTGTGACCGAAGGCATGAAATATACTTACGACCGGAATAAAAATAAGGTGATCGGTAAGGTGAAAGAAGAACCCCGCCGCCGGGAAGGCCACTGGGGAGGTGTGAATGAAGAGAATTGGCAGGGAGCTACTCCTTCGCCCGATGGAAAAAAAGAAGCCTTTGTCAGTGAAGGAAATCTGTTTGTCCGTGATATAAGTAGCGGCAAGGTGAACCGGCTGAGCTACGACGGAGCCCCCGGAGAATACTATTCTTCTTTTATCAGCTGGTCGCCGGATTCCCGGAAATTGGTGAGTTGTAAATACCGCCCCGCCTGGATCCGGAAATTGAAGACCGTCGTGTCTTCGCCTGCCGGACAACTGCAACCCAAAATGGAAGAGATCGATTATGTGAAACCGGGAGATGCCCTGCCTGTCAAACGACCGGTATTGTTTCTGGTGGAGGAAGGACGACAGGTAAATATCGAGTTTGCCGAACCGGAAAAACAGTTTAACCTGAACAATATCCGTTGGGCCGATGACAGTCGTTCTTTTACTTTCGATTATAACAAACGGGGACATCAGGAATATATAGTTTATAAAGTCACCGGGGACAACCCGAAGGCTCAAGTGCTGATCGGGGAGAAGATGCCTACTTTTGTTTATTATAATTTGCTGTATCGCTACGATCTGAAAGACCGGAACGAGATCCTCTGGATTTCGGAGCGTGACGGATGGCGCCATCTTTATCTCTATGATGCGGATAACGGTCAGGTGAAACGACAACTGACCAAAGGGGAATGGGTAGTGAAACGGGTGTTGCATGTGGACGATGCCGCCAGGGTGGTTTATTTGGTAGGGTGCGGAAAAGATGCCGGTGAAGATCCCTATCTCGAGAAAGTATACCGGCTGAATATAGAGAATGGAGAATTGCTCTGCCTGACACCTGAAAATGGAAACCATCAAGTGGAATTTTCCAGGGATTATACCTATTTTACAGATAGCTGGTCCCGGATCGATTGTCCGCCGGTAGCTGCTTTGCGTAGTGCGAAAGACGGATCGGTCTTGTTGTCTTTGGAAAAGGCCGATATCAGCAAGATGCTGGCAGAAGGGTGGAGAATGCCTGAAGTGTTTTGTGCTAAAGGAAGAGACGGAGAAACCGATATTTGGGGAGTTATCGTCCGTCCGGTAGATTTCGACCCGTCCAAAAAATATCCCGTAATCGAGTATATCTATGCCGGACCACACGATTCTTTTGTCCCGAAATCTTTCACCGTATCTCCGGTAGATGCCGCTTTGGCGCAATTGGGCTTTATCGTGGTACAGATCGACGGAATGGGGACGGCTAACCGTTCGAAAAAATTCCATGATGTATGTTGGAAAAACCTGAAAGACGGAGGCTTTCCCGACCGGATCGCCTGGATGAAGGCTGCGGCGGCTAAATATCCTGAGATGGATATCGACCGGGTTGGGATTTATGGCTGCTCGGCAGGCGGACAAAATGCGATGGGAGCTGTATTGTTCCACCCTGATTTTTATAAAGTGAGTGTCGCTGCTTGCGGTTGCCATGATAACCGGATGGATAAGATCTGGTGGAATGAACAGTGGATGGGGTATCCCGTCGGAAAAGAATATGAAGAATGCTCCAATACGGTGAATGCTTATCGTCTGCAAGGGAAATTGATGCTGATCCTGGGGGAATTGGACGATAATGTCGATCCTTCGACAACTTTCCAGGTGGTGAATGCTTTGATCGGTGCCGGTAAAGAGTTTGAATTTGTAGTATTGCCCAACCAGCGGCATACGATGGGCGGAGCTTACGGTGAACGGAAAAGACGGGATTTCTTTATCCGGCATTTACAAGGCCTGCAAACTCCGGATTGGAATAAAGAGGAAAAGAAATAAAATCGAATCATAAATAAAAAGCTTATGAAAAAAAGAGTGATGACTTTTGTTGCCGCATGTCTGGCACTGAGTGTGTGTGCTCAGAAGAATGGACATACCGGTTATCCCATTACCCCGGTTCCTTTTACAGCTGTAAAAGTGAACGATGCCTTTTGGGGACAACGACTGAAAGCCAGCCGTGAAGTGACGATTCCGCTGGCATTCAGTAAATGCGAAGAAACAGGACGCTACAAGAATTTCGAAATGGCCGCTAATCCCGGTCCTCATAATAAAGTAACCGGATTTTCTTTTGACGATACCGATGTGTATAAAACGATCGAAGGGGCCAGCTATCTGTTGCAGACGTATCCGGATGAAAAATTGAAAAAATATATCGACAGTGTGCTGGTGATCGTTGCCAGGGCACAGGAACCGGACGGATATCTGTATACTTCCCGGACGATGAATCCGGAACACCCCCATGAATGGGCCGGATCGAAACGCTGGGAAAAAGTGGAAGACCTGAGCCACGAGTTTTATAACCTGGGGCATATGGTTGAAGGGGCTGTCGCTCACTATCAGGCTACCGGACAGAAAAACTTTCTGAATATTGCGATCCGCTATGCCGACTGTGTTTGCCGTGAGATCGGTGATAAACCCGGACAGCAGGTGAAAGTGCCCGGACATCAGATCGCCGAGATGGCTTTGGCGAAGTTGTATGTGGTGACCGGGGATAAAAAATACCTGGATGAAGCGAAATTTTTCCTGGATAAGCGGGGATATACGGAACGGAAAGACGAATATAGCCAGGCTCATAAGCCGATTCTGGAACAGAACGAGGCCGTCGGACATGCTGTCAGGGCTGCTTATATGTATTCCGGTATCGCCGATGTCGCTGCCCTGACCGGTGATCAGGAGTATATCGATGCGATCGACCGGATCTGGGAGAATGTCGTTACTAAAAAGTTGTATATTACAGGCGGAATCGGAGCTACCGGCAGTGGTGAAGCTTTCGGTAAAAATTACGAATTACCCAACATGTCGGCCTATTGTGAGACTTGTGCCGCTATCGGTAATGTGTATTGGAATTATCGCTTGTTTCTGCTGAAAGGAGATGCCAAATATTACGATGTACTCGAACGTACCCTTTATAATGGCGTATTGTCGGGGATTTCTCTGGACGGTGGGGCTTTCTTTTATCCCAATCCTTTGGAATCTATCGGCCAGCATCAACGTTCGCCCTGGTTCGGATGTGCCTGTTGCCCGTCGAATGCCTGCCGTTTTATTCCTTCTGTTCCGGGATATATTTATGCTGTGAAAGATAAGGAAGTTTATGTCAATTTGTTTGTGGCCAACGAATCGACCCTCGAAGTCGCCGGGAAGAAAGTAGGATTGAAACAGTCCACCTCTTATCCCTGGAACGGGGATATACGAGTGGCCGTGACTCCCCGCGGAATTTCCGATTTTGCGATGAAAATCCGGATTCCGGGTTGGGTGCAGGGAAAGGTCGTACCGAGCGATTTGTACCGTTATGCCGATGGCAAAAAACTAGGCTATACAGTGAAAGTGAACGGTAAGCCGGCAGAGAGTACGCTGGAAAAAGGTTATTTTACCATTCAACGCAAATGGAAAAAAGGGGATATCGTAGATATTCATTTCGATATGGAACCGCGGATTGTAAAAGCGAATTATAAAGTGGAAGCCGATCGTGGACGGGTATCCGTCGAGCGAGGACCGGTGGTGTATTGTGCCGAATGGCCGGATAATGATTTCAGTGTCCGGGGAATCCTGATGAATCAAACACCCGAATTTACCGTAGAAAACCGCAGTGATCTGTTGTACGGCATAGAGCTGTTGAAAACACAGGCTCAGACGCTGGAGTTCGATAAAGAGGGACGTCTGGAGGCAAAAGAAGTCACTTTATCCCTGATTCCTTATTATGCATGGGCACATCGGGGAGCCGGAGAGATGACCGTTTGGCTACCGATCGACCTGAATGCTACCCGTCCGGCAATGCCGCCGACGATTGCTTCCGAAAGTGAGGTTTCTGCCTCTCACCGGAGTAGTGCTATCTCGGCGGTAAACGACCGTTTGCAACCACAGAATCCCGAGGATCGCTCGATGCCTTATTACCATTGGTGGCCGAAAAAGAATACAACCGAATGGATTGTATACGACTTCAAAGGCGAACAGACTGTCTCTTCTTCTACCGTTTACTGGTTCGACGACGGCCCGTGGGGTGGTTGCCGGATACCGGAAGCATGGAAGGTATATTATAAAAATGAAGCCGGAGCATGGGTCCCGGTGAAAAATACGGCTGATTATCCGATTCAGAAAGATGCTCCCTGTACGGTGGAATTCGAACCGGTGAAAACCGCTGCGGTGAAACTCGAAGTTCAATTGCCGGAGGATAATGCGGCAGGAATTTTTGAGTGGGAAGTGAAATAACTTTTGGCTTACCTCGTCATTATTGTTATTTTTGTAAAGAAAATCAAACTAACAAAACATGAACTTATTGAAAATCATTTTTTTATTTTTCTGTACCTGGATGACAGGAGAGTTGACGGCCCAGACACCCTTTGAACGGTATTTTCTGGACAAGACACTACGGTTCGACTACTACCATTGCGGAGATAGCCGGAACCAGGAGTATTTTTTCGACGAATTGAAGGAAGAACCCTATTGGGCAGGTTCGAAAGTGTCTCTGCTGGATGATACCGGTTATGGGGTGCAATTGTTTAAAATCTTCGATAAAGCCAGTGGTAAAGAGATTTATTCCCGAAGCTATTGTACCTTGTTCAATGAGTGGCAAACCACTCCCGAAGCGCAGACTGTGCGTAAAGCCATGCCTGAGTCGGTGGTTTTCCCTTACCCGAAAAATGAGGTACGGATCGAGATCTATGCCCGTAACCGGAAAGGAGTTTTTGAAAAGAAATTCGAACAGGACATCGATCCCAATTCTTATTTTGTGAAAAAGTTTACTCCCCGCTACGAGACCTTCGAGGTGGCCTATAACGGTAATCCCTCGACGCGGGTAGATATCGTACTCGTTCCCGAAGGGTATACCCAGAATGAGAAGGAGAAATTTGCAGCTGCCTGCCGGGTGTTTGCTGAAGAGTTTTTCAGTTACTCTCCTTTCAAGGAGAATGCTGCCCGTTTTAATATCCGGGCGGTGTGGGCCCCTTCGATGGAATCGGGTGTGACTATTCCCGGCGAACATGTATGGCGGAATACGGCGGCTCAAGCCCGCTACTATACCTTCGACTCGGAACGTTATCAAATGATCGAGGACTTTCAGGGACTCCGGGATATCGCTGCCCATGTGCCGTATGATCATATTTATGTGTTGTCCAATACGCAGAAATATGGTGGTGGCGGAATCTATAATTTTTATGGTATCAGTGCAGCTCACCATCCTAACCGTACCGGTAAAATCTATGTACACGAATTCGGACATGTGTTGCTGGGATTAGGGGATGAATATATTGGCAACGTGTCGTACAACGATATGTATCCGACCGATGTAGAGCCATGGGAAGCCAATCTGACCACCCTGACCGATTTCGGCCGGAAGGAATGGAAAAAGATGCTGGACACGAAAACGCCGGTTCCTACTCCTGTCAATGAAAAAACACCTCAGAAATTAGGGGTTTATGAAGGAGGTGGCTATGTGAATAAAGGAGTGTATCGTCCATGGCCCAACTGTCTGATGAATAACCTGCATACCATCGATATCTTTTGCCCCGTATGTAGTCAGGCGATCCGGAAGCAAATCGATTTTCTGTGCCGTTGATCGTACGGAGTAATTTTTAATATGCAGGCCGATGGTCCGGAGTGTTCCCGGAACATTCCGGAGTAGACATGCCTCGCTGAAAGATTCCGATCTTATCTGGAGAATGAACGCAATACTTGGAACGGACGGGCGATAGCCATGAGCAGGAGTAAACGAAAAAACGGACAGATTACGGTAAAAGTCGGCCCGGAAGGTATGCCGCAAGCGGTTCTTAAACTTAGGGCAGAATAAAAAAAGAGGGTGTCCAAAAAGGCAAAATACCCCCTTGTAGAATCGGATATTTGATTTCAGTCTCCAATAGGGATACGAATAAATCGAGGGTGCCAAATAC
>NZ_CFKYFN010000056.1:0-61058 GCF_985060555.1 Odoribacter sp.
CCCGCACAAAAACCAACCCCGCAATCACCGGCACCACCACCCGCGACTTCCGGTACGTCCACTGCCTCAACACCGTCTGTACCGGCAAAAAACACTCCATACCCAGCTCTTCCAACCGGTCACGCACCTTCTTCTCCGCACGGGAGGCGGTGAAGACAGCGTGCCAATGAACCGTTTCCGTTTTTTGCCTATCTATTGCCATACATCCTTTCATAGTATCCCTGATAATCTCCGCTCGTCACCTGATCCAGCCACTCCTGATTATCCAGATACCATTTCACCGTTTTCTCTATACCCTCCTCGAACTGTAAAGAAGGTTCCCAGCCCAATTCATTTTTCAGTTTCGTCGAATCGATAGCATAGCGCAAATCATGTCCGGCCCGGTCTGTCACGTATGTGATCAGCTTCTCCGATGCTCCTTCAGGGCGTCCCAGTAAGCGATCTACCGTCTTGATCAGAACCCGGATCAAATCGATATTTTTCCATTCGTTAAAACCACCGATATTATATGTTTCGGCTACCTTTCCATTATGGAAAATAAGATCGATGGCCCGGGCATGATCCACCACATACAACCAGTCACGCACATTTTCCCCCTTTCCGTAAACAGGTAACGGTTTGTTATGACGGATATTATTGATAAACAAAGGGATTAGTTTTTCCGGGAATTGGTAAGGACCGTAGTTATTACTGCAATTGGTTACAAGGGTAGGCATGCCGAAAGTATCGTGAAAGGCCCTCACGAAATGATCGGAAGAAGCTTTCGAAGCCGAATAGGGGGAATGCGGATCATATTTCGTGGTCTCCGTAAAAAAGGTGCCGTCAAACTTCAGGGCCCCATACACCTCATCGGTAGAGATATGATAGAAACGTTTCCCGTCATATTGTCCGTCCCAGCTTACTTTAGCAGCTTGCAACAAAGACAGGGTCCCCATCACATTCGTCCGGGCAAAGGTAAACGGATCTTTGATCGAGCGGTCTACATGGCTTTCCGCTGCCAGATGGATCACTCCGTCAATGCAGTACTGCCGGAACAATTCCAGTATCTTTTCAAAATCACAGATATCTGCTTTTACAAAAGTATAATTCGGCTGCTGTTCAATGTCTGCCAGATTAGCCAGATTCCCCGCATAAGTCAGCTTATCCAGATTAATGATATGATATTCCGGATATTTCGTCACAAACAGACGTACTACATGCGAGCCGATAAAACCGGCACCACCGGTAATCAATATATTCCTTTTAAAATCCATTATTTCCGTTTTAATTCATTTATACATTTCACAAGTGAATCCTTCCAGTAAGGAATGGTACAATCAAAATCCCGTTTCACTTTTGTTTTATCCAGCACTGAGAAAGCCGGACGTTTTACTTTACCCGGAAACTCATCCGAATGGCACGGCCGGATGTCACAAGTATTTCCCGATAAAGCAACGATCTCTTTAGCAAAATCATACCACGAACACACGCCCTCATTGGAAAAATGGTAAATTCCCTGATGTTGCCTGTATTTTCCCGTTTCGATGGCGTGAACGATCAAAGTGGCCAAGTCGGCGGCATAAGTCGGCGTTCCCACCTGGTCAAATACGACATTCAACTGCTCCCTTTCCACTGTCAAACGCTGTATGGTCTTTACAAAATTATTCCCGAAAGCAGAATACAGCCAGCCGCCTCATCTCATTCCCCAACTATCCGTTGGCTCCGGTCACCAATATCCTATTCATAGAGATTCACATTATAGTCAAACCAATCACAGGCATCTTTCAGGCATGGATGGTGTCTGTCCTTTTCAGAAAGGATCACCTTAGCGGCCGGAATCCGCCAGTCGATTCCTAAATCCGGATCATCCCAGGCTAAAGCCCCCTCACTTTCCGGTGCATAAAAATTATCGCATTTATACTGAAACACGGCCTCCGCACTCAATACCGCAAATCCATGGGCAAATCCCCGCGGAACGAAAAACTGCCGTTTATTCTCCTCCGTTAATTCAACGGAAACATACTTCCCGAACGTAGGCGATCCCTTACGGATATCCACCGCCACATCCAGTACCCGACCTTTCACCACCCGCACCAGTTTGGATTGGGCATACGGAGGTTGCTGGAAATGCAATCCCCTCACCACACCGTAACACGACTTCGACTCATTATCCTGGACAAAAACGGTTTTACATACCTGCCGTTCGAAATCACGCTGCGAAAACGACTCAAAAAAATAGCCGCGTTCATCACCGAAAATACGGGGTTGTACGATAACAACACCCGGTATACAGGTTTCAATCAGTTCCATATTTATATTGATAATATCACACGAATTCTCAGATAAAGCCCAAGCGATTTTTATCATTTCTCCTTTCCGGAAAACTCAGCCGCCAATTTCAGAAGATATTGTCCATATTGATTTTTAATCATAGGTTGTGCCAGTTCCCGCATTTTCTCCGGTGTAATCCAGCCTTGCCGCAAAGCAATCCCTTCCAGACAGGCAAGTTTCAACCCCTGCCGTTTTTCAATCACCTCCACAAAAGTCGACGCCTCACTCAATGAATCATGCGTTCCGGTATCCAGCCACGCAAATCCCCGGCCCAGCAACTGCACTTTCAACTCCTGATCCTGCAGGAAACGCTGGTTCACCGTTGTAATCTCCAGTTCTCCGCGTGCCGACGGCTTGATATGCTTCGCCACATCCACCACCTTATTGGGATAAAAATACAACCCCACCACTGCATAATTGGATTTCGGCTGTGCAGGTTTCTCTTCGATACTCAACACATTCCCTTCCTTGTCGAACTCCGCCACACCATACCGTTCCGGGTCATTCACCCAGTAACCGAAAACCGTCGCCTTTTGTTCTTCCTCTGCCGTCCTCACCGCCTCCAGCAGCATCCGTGTAAAACTCTGACCATAAAATATATTATCGCCCAGTACCAGACAAGCCGAATCTTCCCCAATAAATTTCTCCCCGATGATAAACGCCTGTGCCAGCCCGTCCGGACTCGGCTGCTCCGCATACTCGAAACGCACCCCGTAATCCGATCCGTCCCCCAGCAACCGCCGGAATCCGGGTAAATCCTGAGGGGTTGAAATAATCAATATCTCCCGAATCCCTGCCAACATCAGCACCGACACCGGATAATAAATCATCGGCTTATCGAAAATGGGTAGCAATTGCTTGCTCACCCCTTTCGTAATAGGATAAAGCCGCGTACCGGAACCTCCGGCAAGCACTATACCTTTCATAAATAAAAAATTTTGTGATTATGTATTTCTATCGAAAAGATTTTCTCCCCCTCCAATCCATCGTCCATTTAATATATCAAGCAAAAAACCTTCCTCTTAAACGTTCATATACAACTTTCAACGTTTCCGTACTTCCGACCAATTCATTTAATGAAAGCACCACCTCTTGAGTATCTAACGGATAATCATGTGCTATCGTATTTCTCAACTCCCGCATATAGCCCCAACTTTCAACACTATCAATCACCCCCAGGCGTTCCAAACGATCCAGAACATCCCGCATGGACATTGTCTCTTCCTCCTCATACAACCACGCCAGTACATATCTGAATATCTTTGCCCCAATAACGTCTTGCAACCTGGAAAAGCGAAATATAAACTGATCCAAACGCATCACCGCCTCGCTATTCAGATTCAAATACTTCTCCTCATCCAATGGGAAATACGGTTTCAATCCACATAAAGCCTCCTCTATTCGGGTTATATGTTTATCACAGATTTCAAATGCCCGAAGCAACCAATCTTTCAATTCCTGCCGCTTATCTGTCATATCAATCGTATTCCATGTAACAACGCCTCCTGCACAACCGCATTATCCTCGTAATCCCCGATCACATCTATCTTCCTGTCCCCCAATGCCAGTTTTAACCTGGTCACCATTCGCACCCGTTCCAGGATCCCTTTTTTCTCTCCCGTGCTTCTAACCAACAAATCAATATCCCCACCCCGCTTACTGTCATCCGTACGCGAACCAAATAAAAACACCTCTACTCCCCAGCCATAAATCTCCCTTGCAATCCTGACAATCGTATCTATCTCCCCCTGAGTCAAACGCATAAACAACTTATTTTTGTAACAAATATAAGAAATTTTTCTATCAAACAACTTTTCCTTTACCCATTCAGTTTTTCAGATACAACCGTTCATACTTATCCGCAATCACATTCCAACAATAACGCCGATAGGCTATCTCCCTCATCGCTTCTCCATTCCTTTTCCAAACTTCTTCACCATCTTCATTCATCAGAGCAATTAACTCTTGTTCATTCCCAAAATAACCTGCTTTTCCTTCTGTTGTTTCCCGATTATAAACTACATTAAACGCAAAAACAGGTCTGCCGAAATACATCGCCTCTACCAAAGAGGGATTCGTCCCTCCGGCACTATGCCCATGCAAATAAAACTTACAATAAGTTCGTAACACATTCAATACTTTAATATCATAAATTGGTTCCAAAAGCTTTATATTTGAAATAGTTTCGTATTCCTCTTTCAGTCGCCGCCCAAACTCACTATTATGCCAATTGCCAATAAATACTAATAATTCACCGGAGGCAACAAACGCTCTCAGAATCATTTCCACATTATTTTCCGGTTCAATCCGACACAATGCCAACGAATATCCATTTTCAGGCAACTGATATTTCCCTAAAATCTCCTCTTCCATATCGTTTGTGTCACAAATCACATGGTCACCACCATATTCAATCAAAGCGCTCTTTTTGCCATACTCTTTCTCTACGTAATCCTGTATTCCTTTATTATCAGTGATGATATGAGTCGCATATTTTACAGCTAAAGACTCAGAGAATTTTAAAAATTTTCTCACATAATTACTCCATTTGGCACGCCGATGCTCCAAGCCATCGATATTCACAATAATATTTTTCCTGCTGAACAAACGAATCAAAGGTAAAATAATACATCCCGAAACACCTAAAACCAATAACACATCCGCTTTAAATATGGCATGGCATATAGACACAATATCATATAATATACTTTGTATACCATTTGCCTTCAAGGGTATATACACGACTTTAGCTCCCTTGTAAACCCAACGCTTATCTTTATAAGCACAAGAACTGCAATAAACAGAATACTGTATATCATCTAAAGAATTCTGTTTAATAATGTTCTCAACCAATGTTTCAAATCCGCCATAATTTGCTGGGACACCGACAGTGCCAATCACAGCAATTTTAGTAACCATCATTATATTTGATTTAATCAGAAAACCGGGGGGCTTTTACTCCAAAATAGTACATAAAAGGGAGGGCTGACATTAAATTATTTATACCCACCATATACACAGAATAATGTGTTAAGCTTAAACAAAACAGGATATACAAATATCCCCCTAATCGCACCTTATCGTTTTTCAAATATTTGAATAAACATACAGGTTTTAAATAAATCAATACGCCAACAACACCAATGTAAAAAGTTACCGTAACCCAAAAAACCTCGCTATAAAATAAAGGATTATCGCGTAAATAAGATGCCCCACCGACAAAAAAAGAAACTACATCATATTTAATAAACGTATAGGGTACAAATATGGTGTGCTCGAATAATTGAAAAAGAATTTTCCACATTCCTTCGCCTAAAATCAAATGAAGAATTTTTTCCCAAAACAAAAAGCATATTAACAAAATAAAAGGTAAACTTTTTTTTATATATAAAAACATTCTGCTCGATTTAAATAAAAAGATCAGAAACATTAAAACAACAGTCATATATGCAGTTTTTACACCTGAAAGAAAAAAAGAGCATAACATGACTCCTAAATACACATTTTTGAATCGGATAATATTTTTGGAGAAAATAAGTATTATACTCGCCCCTAAAGGCATGTAATATTGCGAATGTGTATCAAAAAAATAACCAACAGCACGAATAAACCCAATATCATTATATTGTGCACTGATAACGATATAGTCATAAAATAATTTATTCAGCTTCATCAAATAGTCCGTTACCAACTGATAACGATCAAAAGTAATTGTCCATCCATTATGAATATAATTGTCAGTATGTAATAAAACAAAATGAAATATATTGATAATTGAAATCCAAAACGCCATACTAACTATCATACGTAACAAACGTCGAATTTCGTTTTTCTCATAATACATTTTATATAAACACCAACCTATAAAAATAAATATGTAATAACCGGATATGGCACGCAAAAATTCTATAATTCCCATTCCTGCCTGATTGCGTATATAAGCAAACATGGTGATAAAAAGAATGATAATAAACGATAAAAAGAATTTGAAATGAGCAATTTTAAGTTTATTAACATAACTCAGAGATAGGATGATAAGAAATATATAAATAGGAAAATAAAAATTGTTAAAATTAAAAAAAACGCCAAAAACAATATATACTAAAAAGCTCAGAAAAGGCAATAGTAAGAGTATATACACCAAAAATTCAAAGACTCCTCTTCGATTTAAGAATAATTTGGTCATTTAAACAAACGCTTTAAAATTTTTTTAGGGCATAAGATGGCAGAAAAAGAAATAAAATAAAGTTTTTTCAATTTATGAGATTCAAAAAGAAAACGACGATAATATTTTAAATGCAAGTATTTTAATCTCATTTCAACTTTAGAGTAGCCAATTCCCCAAATTTGCTGTGCAATAGAATAGGTTTTTTGAATAGTCTGATAAGGTAAAAAATTAGAAACACTATTTGAATGAACACGAACAAATGTCAATGTCATTGGTAAATTATACATTTTCACCCCATCTTTCAGCATTTTTGAAAATAATTCATAATCTTCGGCAGGTACATTCTTTTGATTATATTCATATTTTTTAAAAACAGAGGTACGTATCAAAGTCGAGCCATGAATTATCCCACAAGAAGCGGATAAGAAGTCATCCCAAATAGATCGGTGGCTATGTGAAACATGGGAATCAAACAACATTTTTCCTGACACAGCATCAAAATATCGGACATTACTGCCTAATACTCCTATTTCTGTATGTTCAAGCATAAATAAATATTGTTTCTCTAGTCTGTCGGGCGCTACATAATCATCCGCATCCACCCGTAATACAAAACACCCTCTTACTTGTTTAAGTCCAGCATTTAAAGCATTAGCAAATCCTTGATTCTTCTCCAATTTAATTAATTCTATAAAATCATATTGAGAAGAATATGATTTTATAATCTCAACTGAATTATCTGTAGAACCGTCATCGACAATAATAAATTGAATCGGCAACATTGTCGATGTCAAGACGGAACGAATTAATTCTTCAATATATTTGCCGTTATTATAATTAGCCGTTAAAATTGATACATCTGCCTTATTCATACTTACGTTTTAACAGTATCAGAGAATAAAATAAAAGTGAACGCAATACAACCGAAAAATCATGACAATGAAAGGATTGTCGAAATTTCTCTATGGATGCATCATACTCTTTTAATAATTGAAAAATCCGGGCTTGACGATAACAAAGATGAGCAATAATTTCCTGCTTCAATTTTGAAGACTGTATATTCATAAGATGTTTTTCATAAAGCGCCTCCATACGGTTAACTTGCTTTTTATTAAATGATAAATTACCATTCCCCAGCCAATAGTAACCAAGACACTTCTTTATATGTTTAAACCGAACCTTTGCCCAGGCCATTCTCAACCAATAATCAAAATCCTCTACTGCAATTAAATTAACATCTGCGGAAAGATATCCAATTTTTTCAATAACACTCTTTCTGCAAACAACACTAGAATTAACACAAGGATTTCCTCGGAGTAACATTTCTTTATATGGATCACGTTTATTCACCTGATAGCCACGCAGCGTTTTCAATCCATGATTTTCCGCATTATAACGGATAAACATATCTGTGTATATTAAATCATAATTAGTAAGAAAAGGGATACAGGCTTCCAATTTATTACAGGTCCACCAATCGTCTGAATCCAGAAAACAGATCCAATCTCCTTTAGCCAGTTCTATCCCTTTATTTCTGGAGACAGCGATAATACCATGATTAGCATTATTAACCAAACGGATACGCGGATCCCGGTAACTTTCCACTATTTCAACAGTATTATCATTAGAGTAATTATTAACAACAATCGCTTCCCAATGGATATAAGTCTGTGCCACAATGCTATCTAAACATCTTTTTATAAGATGTCCATGATTATAGGTAGGAATAACTATTGAAAAAAAAGGTTTTTCATTTTCCATCATGGCATTCTAAAAAGTCAAATAAATCATGAATTCCCCGTTCCAACTCCCATTCTGGTTTAAAACCGATGGTCAGAAGTAAAGAATTATCAATACAATAACGCTTATCAACTTGGACAGAATTTTCATCTTTCCGGTATACAAGAAGTCTCCGCTTATATCTTTTATAATAAATATCCTGTACCAGACAAGCTATTTCCCATATTGTCAATGTAGTACCGGAACTAATCTGATATAAGAAATCCGAATGATCCGTTTCAATAATTTTTTGAACTGCCTGGCAAACATCCCAACCATGAATAAAATCGCGTTGTGGTGTCCCATCAGATTGCAAAACAATTTTTCCATCAAAATATGCCTGTTTGCATAAATCATTTATAACCAGCCACCAACAATTATTTTCAACAAATATTGGAGCTCCATAACTATTGGATAATCTTATAACCCGACATGCAGTCAATGTAGTCCTGTTATAAAAATCACAAATTTTTTCTCCGATCAAATGAGTTAAACCATAAGCATTCGATACAAGTGGAGTATGCTGTTCTGTAATTTTTTCATTAGACAGTTTTCCATAAACCTGGACAGTAGAGAAATAGATAAATTTTTGCAGTCCTTTCTTGGAAAAAATATCCAGCAAACTCCATACCGGAGTTATATTCACAGAAGTGACAAAAGCAGGCTCACCCTCAGACTGTCGATGGTCTAAAGACACCAAATGGATAACAATATCATAAGATCCCTTCGCAATTTCCTGAAGGAAAACTATATCCCGCACATCTCCAACCTTTATTTCCTCCATTTTTTTAATCCAAAACGTATCGGCAGGTACTTCAGGATAACAAACCGGAGTAACAGCATAACCGACATCTGCCAGATATAAACATAAACGGGAACCGATATAACCATTTCCCCCTGTTATAAGAACTTTCTTCACCATCGATAATTTATAGCGTCTAAAGACTCTTTTCGTTCTATTTCCAACGGATCATGTTCTAAATTGGCGACATTGAGTAATAAATTCAAATCTTCCCCCACTCCGGCAAAAGCCACCCAAAGTCCTGCAGGAATAGTCAACCTTTGATAATTTTCATGACTTAAAGTGATATCAAAAAACTCTCCCTTAGTAGGACTTTCCGGTCGATCATCAAAAATAACCACCCGAATCTTTCCCACTGGAACCACAAAATTAAGTGTCATCCTAAGATGTTTTTTCCAAGGTTTGGTATCCTTATGATAAATCGTTGAAAAATAAGCCTCTCCAAAACCATCAAATCCGGGATCACTACATTTCATCGCATGCCAAACATCACCTCTCGGATTATAAATCTGTTTTAAAGGAGTTACAATAACCCCTTCAATCGTTACTTGCTCCATTGTATTTCTTTCTGTATAGCTAATTCTACATAATTGCTTATTTGCTTTTGAGTATAAGCAAACATATCCGGTTTATTTTTATAAAATTCATAATACCAATCGCTGGTATATTCAAGTAATGTCTGATAATCTAATGTAGGACGCCACCGAAAATAGAATAAAGCTTTATCACAATTCAATTTCAATAAACCTGCCTCATGAAATTTTACATCACCGGTAATGCGATAGGCAGCCTCAGGCTTATCAAAATGCCAGCGCACACTCATATGCTCCAACAATTCCTGAACAGTATGGCTATATTCAGCCTGAGGGCCGAAATTGAAACTTTCACCATTCAATTCAGGTCTTCGGCTTAACTCGCTACCCAATTGTAAATAACCGCTTAATGGTTCTAAAACATGTTGCCAAGGACGAGTTGCTTTCGGACTGCGAATCTCTACAACATCACCTTTACTCCACGAACGCATACAATCCGGAACAATTCTATCAAGCGCCCAATCACCTCCACCAATAACATTTCCTGCTCTAGCGGTAGCAATCCGAACAAGATGTCCGGATTGTTTGAAAAACGAATGATAATATGACTTAAATACTAATTCTGCAGCACCTTTACTTCCACTATATATATCTTTTCCTCCCAACTGATCCGTCTCTTTATATCCCCACATCCACTCAACATTATCATAACACTTATCGCTTGTAATGATAACTGCGGTACAAGATTTGCTATAACGACGTAAAACTTCCAATATATGAGCAGTCCCCATTACATTGGATGATAATGTATCCAATGGCTCCCGATATGAAAGCGATACAATCGGTTGAGCCGCCAAATGAAATACAAAATCTGGAGCGATCTGATTTATAGTTGCTTCTAAAAGCGCATAATTTCGGATATCTACAGTATAATGAGTTATTTTGTCAGCCAAATGAAGCTCTTCAAACATAGACGGTTTACTTGGAATATCTTTAGATATACCATATACATCCGCCCCTAAAGAAATTAGCCAAGTTGTAAGCCACGAGCCTTTAAAACCGGTATTCCCCGTTACTAATACTTTTTTTCCACGATATACGTCACTAAACAATTTTGAATCTACCATTTTACCCAAGGAGCTTTATTATTATTATATAAATCATTCAACAATGAATATTCCCTTGATGTATCCATCGGTTGCCAGAAACCATCATGCTCAAAAACTCTCAATTCCTTCATTTCCAACAATTTTCTCATTGGTTCCTGTTCCAATACCAAACCTTCATCGTTGCTTAAAATGTCGAAAAGTTCCCGATTGCAAACAAAAAAACCACCATTGATACGTCCCCCGCTTGCCTGAGGCTTTTCGTTAAAACCTGTAACCGTTACTCCATCCTCTGCAATTCCTAATTCTCCAAAACGACCTGGAGGACGTACTCCTGTAACCGTGACCATCTTACCATGTGATTTATGAAATTTCACCAATTTTTCAATATCCACATCTCCAACACCATCCCCATAAGTAAGCATGAAACATTCATCATTACCTATATATTTGGCAATACGTTTAACCCGAGCACCAGTCATTGCATTCAAACCCGTTTCTGCCAACGTAATATTCCATCCAGCCTCATCACATTCCACATCTGACAGTACAGGTTCAACTTTCTTACCTAAAGTCAACATGATATCAGACCGACGAAACTCATAATTCACAAAAAAATTCTTGATAACTTCACTTTTATAACCAAGACATAATATAAAATCATGATAACCAAATTCCGCATAAGACTTCATAATATGCCAAAGGATTGGCTTTCCTCCGATTGGAATCATAGGTTTAGGGATATCTTCTGAAACATCCCTGATACGAGTTCCATATCCTCCACAAAGAATTACTACTTTCATTTTTTATTATTTAAATACTGTTTTCCAATAATCTTTCACCTCACTCTTAGAATAACAAATAAAATATTTTAAGCAATGGCACTTGAAATATAATTTCAAAATAAAGGTTTCCATCCATGTATTGTGTTTCTCAAAATAATAACACAAACTACTATCATACATTTTCGCACGAGCTAAAGTCGGACTTTGAGAAGTTGTAGAACCCTCTAAATGAATTATTTTACCATAAGGTATAATATAACGTTTATAACCTGCCTTTTGCATCCTTCTTTGGAGATCGACTTCTTCCCAATACATAAAAAAACAAGGATCAAACATGCCAATTTCATCAATTACTTTTTTGGGAATAAACATATCTGCCCCAACTACAAAATCAACTTCAACATTTTTATTACTTGTCAAAAGAGAACGAACATTAGTAAACCTCCGTCCACAGAAACCACAAAATCCACAAATCAAATCTCTAAAAAATCGCCAAATATTAGGGAACTGTCCATAAGAATTAGAATAATTATCTATGCCATTACGATCCAACATCAGAGTTCCCAAAACTCCTATTTTTTCTCTCTGAAAAGAATAATATATTTCTAAAAATCTTGATAAGATATTGTCCAATATTACTGTATCAGAATTTAATAAAAACAAAAAATCACCTTGTGCAGCCTTTATTCCTATATTATTCGCTCTTCCAAAACCTAAATTTTCAGAATTAATTATTACTCTTATATGAGGAAATTTTTTTTGCAGTTCCTCAGCAGAGCCATCATTTGAAGCATTATCAACAACAATAACTTCATAGGAAATATTTTTACTTTTTTCAATAAGTGAATGAATACAGTCTATTGTTAAAGACAAAGTTTTATAATGTACAATAATGACAGAAACGTCCATAATTACTCACAAATAAATTTAACAAATATGTCTTTTGTTAATTTCTCTTCAGTTTCAAAAGAGGTTTGAAAATCATATTTATAAGCCCGATAACGTTCCTCATCCAAAACTTCTATTAAATTAACAGACTCGTGAGGTTGATCAAAATATTGTACATTACAACCAAGATACTTTGCAAAACAAATCACATTCTGATGAATGGATTTCATTTTTCGCTCAATGCTCTTTGAAGTAATAAAATGCAGTTTTTTCCCAAAAACGACAGGATAATTAACAGATGTAGATGCATGGGCTATCACAAAATCAGCATCTCTGCAAAGAATTGCCGAACTATCAAAATAAACCGAACGTCCTCCAAAGAAATTTTCTTCCTTATAACGCAAAGCTTTGGGATGTGCTGCAATAACAACTGGCATTCCAAATTGTTTCTCCACACGGTCAAAATAGGCATTTAACAGAGGATAATATTCCTCAGGTTTTATCGCATCCAACGAAAGTAACTTAGTATCAGGATGCAATGGAAGATATTCATCTAAGAAAAGAATATATTTTCCTTCTATGAGCCTATTTGAGTTTTTTCTTAACTGAAGATATCTATCATAATCATTGCTATTAATTTTTATAACTTCAGCATTTTGAAGATTTTTGGAAGTAATGTGACCAGCTCCTCGTAATCCACAATTTCCACCCACAAAAACAATATCATGATCTTTAATTCGTGTAAATTTCTGGTCAATCATAAGCATACGAGTTTGAAAGAAATTTTTTATCATAGAAAAATTAAGATTTGATATCTTATGGAATATAGAACAACTTTTGTTTGGAGATAATGGAAACATATTACGTCCAAATATACCTAAAACACACTTGTATTTTGTGAACAAATGATATAAATGACGCACTCTTCCATCAAATGTCATTATAGAAATGATTAATGTTCTCTTTTTTAAAATACGTAAAGCCTGTTCAAGTTCATGGTAATTTTTAAATTTTTTAGTAGGCAGAAGATGTGATGAATCTTCTTGTCCATAATTAGAAACAAAAAACAACTTTGAAATATCCCAATACTCAACTTCAAAGCCTGAATCAAGAGCTTCTGACATATAATAATCCTCATATATTTTTACAGTTAGAGGAATATATCTAATATAAATAATTTTATCAAATCGCATATAGACTTATTAAAATTCATGTTTGAGTTTCAAAAGATAACTTTTAAGTTGAGGTATCATTAATACACTAAAAATCATAACAATACCCATATTTATAATAATAATACCTATATTAACAAATAAAGCAAACCAACTTTTTTCTTCCATAAAAAAAGCGTGAGAAAAAAATAATACAATACACAATAAAAATAAAGCTGGCAAATAAGGAAGTATAATCTCCTTCATAAACTGAACCAGCGATTTTTGTAAAAAATTCGAGGAAATTTTTATATAAATCACTCCTGACAATAGGAAAGTAAGAAATTTAAAGATAGCAAATGACTCAGTTCCCCATCTATTTATAGTCAATGCAATCCCAAGCCAAAATAATATTACAGAAATAATGTTCACCCAATACATGACTTTTATTTTTTCAAGCGCATATAACAATATGCCTGCCGGATAAGCCACAAAGGCTAAAATATTGCATAGAATCAACCATTGAGTAATTTGAACCGAAGATTCGTAAGAAGAGCCAACCCAAGATAAAATAAATGGTTTTGTCGCATAAGTTAAAGCAAGAATAGGAAAAACTATTAACGGAAACGTCATTAATATAATATTTCGGTAAAAATGCTTTAACTCTTCAATATTACCTAAACCATAGAAATGATTAAAACGTGTGTTGAAAGGAGAAAACAAAACACCCAAAAGCGACCGAAAAAAATTTAAAATGGTAAAACCTATAGCATAAACAGCAACTTCTTCAGCACCTAATATCTTCCCGATAGCCATAGAGTCCAGTTCATAATATAATACCCAACATACCGTTACAACAAGACTTGACAAGGCCAACACATAGGTATTTTGAAAAACGGCCTTTGAAAAACGAAAATAGGTCCAAAAACCTTTAAAATCGTAATGAAATACTCTTTTTATTTTCACACATGTTATCAATGAACAAAGCAACGTGATTAATTGTAACATAAAAAAATATCCAACAATATTATAACGACCACCTGTAAAAAAATAAAATACCGATGCTATTTTTATAAGATTTCCCACAATCTGTATTTGCTGATAAAGATGCTGCTTTACCCGAATTGATAAAATCATCTGAGGTAAACGTTGTAAAACAGTAGTTGGAGCAAATACAGCCAAAATAAAAAATAATCTTTGAGCCGTTTTATATTTCTCCATACTATCCAATCCTTTGACCAACCACTCCGGATTAAATCCAACCAAAATAAAAAGAACAGAAAACAAAAGCATACATATAAACAAAATAAAATGAGAAAAACCCAAGTACTTCAATTCATTCTGTTCTTCATTGCGTGTATAGCATTCTGCCGCATATTTTGTACCTGCACTTAAAAAACCTAAATCAGCATAAGAGAAAAAAACAGTTACAGAAATACAAATAGAATAAATTCCATATATTTCCTTATTCCCAGACAAATAAGGAATTACCACAAATAAAGAGACAAAACCCAAAACAATGGACAAAGTCTGGAACAAATAAATATTCAAATAATTACGGGTATAGGACTTTTGTAACATCCGACTCTTTTAAATAAACCATAAAATTTCCTCAGAAAACTCAATTTCAAAAGAGGTTTGAGAATCATATTTATAGTCTGATAACGCTCCCTATCCAAAACTTCTATCAAATTAACAAGTTTGGAGTTTGATCAAAATATTGTACATTACAACCTTAATATTTTGCAAAACAAGCCACATTCAATAAATAATGGTATAACGTGTTTATTTTATAATAAGCACTCCAAATCAATTTATCATATCGCCGTCCATCCACCGTCCACCATCAGATTATGGCCCGTAATAAACGAAGCCTCGTCCGACAACAAAAAACAAACAGCCGGAGCAATCTCCTCAGGACGTCCCATACGTTTTAAAGGAGACTTACTTTCATAACGTTCAATAAACGAAGGATGCTGCTGGTCTTTAATACCCCCGGGTGACACACAATTCACCCGTATGCCGCATTTCCCGAAATAAGACGCCAAATAACGGGAAAAATTGATAATGCCTCCTTTAATCGCACAATAAGCAGCAGGGGAGGTCCCCCCATAACCTTCATAAATCGTAAAATCATTCCCGACCACACCATAAATCGAACCGATATTTACTATACTTCCCGAACCTTGTACTTTCATATATTTCAACACCGTCTGACATAACAGAAAAACACTGTTCATCTGCATATCCACATTCTTCTGCCAAGAATCGTACGGAACATCTTCGAACCGGACGCCCCAGTCTCGGGTACGCGGATAGGCATTATTTACCAAACCGTCAACCCGTTTATATCTTTCCATCACACCCGTAACCAACTCCTTTACAGAATCAGGAGAAGTAATGTCGCAATGCACGTTCCCTTGTTCCCAATCTGTGGCTACGCTGATTTCGGCATTAATCACAATGGCCCCGTAACGCCTCAAATCCGAAAGAATATAACGGCCGATTAATCCGCTGCCTCCAGTGACAATAATTACTTTATCCTTCAGTTGCATATTATTTCCTTATAAAAATTTACTTGCCGGTCATTCTTTACCGGAAAATTTTCCCGGCATATATCCACCAAAGCAGGATCAATTTCGTAAATGTCAATTTCTTCGTTTATGCTTTCCGGTGAAAGGATTTCACCTTCTGGCGATACAATCAGACTCGAATTCTCATACTTCAGCCCGTTCCCGTCTTTCCCAATTCGGTTTACCCCTAAAAAGTATACCTGATTTTCGATAGCCCTTGCCTGAATCAGAGTTTTCCAGTGCAATACCCGCCGTTCAGGCCAATTGGCAATATTCAGAATAAGTTTATCAGTCCGCGACAATGCCTGAAATATTTCAGGAAAGCGTAAATCATAACAGATGCTCAAACCTATAGGTACCCCTTGTATTTCCAAGGAGGTCAAATGCTTTCCTTTCTCATAAAACCGATCCTCCCCGGCATAAGAAAAGGGATGAATTTTGATATAATCCGCACACATTTCCCCCTCCGGAGAAACAATAATAAAATGATTAGCCGCTTTTATACCGGCTTTTAAAATCATACCGAATCCGATATACACCCCATACTGACAGGCACAATCTGTAAAAAAACGAATGGTCGCAGAATTCTCTGCCTCCTCGGCATGTTCCTTCACATTCATGGTGAAGCCCGTTAAAGTCATCTCCGGGAAAATCACAAGATCCATATTGCGGAAAGCTATCGTCTGAAAGCAATTCCTTACCTTCAGACGATTGGCTTCTTTATCTTCCCAACTTTGATTTAAAGAAACTAAAGCTACCTTCATTAATTATACTTCCGAAACACAGGTTTTATTACTTCGCCTTTCAGATATTTCTCATATCCTTCACTTACTGCACGAGCATAAACCTGTAGCGACTTCCGGGTGGCTTCAAGTGTTTTTTCAAGCTCAGCCTCCCCATGAGCCAAAGATATGGCAATCCAAGGCATCAGTACGCCATTCTTAATCATTTCCTGAGAAAAAAGAGTACGCAATCCCATCGAAACCTCACCGTTTTTGTCTTTTGTCAGATAATTCGGTGAACAGGGAACTCCGTATACATTGAAATTTTCAGCAACTCCTAATTCTCGGGCTATAGCATTCATTCCGTTTATAAGTTTTCCACCGTAATTCCAAAGATGTTCTATAACATTTTGTTGCTGGTAAACTTTAATTGTCTCTACAAAAGCCCCCATTCCGCACATTTCCGCACCGTGAGTCGTAGAAGTCAAAAAAACCCGTTCTGCTCCGCTCTCTTTTATACCACCGACATTCATATATTCTCGTTTCCCTGCTACTGCTGCCACAGAAAAACCATTGGCCATTCCTTTGCCGAAAGTACACAAGTCCGGCTCTACATGATAGTAGGTCTGAGCCCCTTGCAAATGCCAGCGGAAACCGGTAATCATCTCATCCAAGATAAAAAGCGCCCCGTTCCGGTGGCATAAATCCTGCACCTGATGCAGAAAATTATTTTCCGGATGAGAACCGGTGGCAGGTTCAAGAATAACGCCGGCAATCTGCCCGGGATACCGGTCAAATAATTCTTGTAAAGATGCTATATCATTATAATGGAAATGCAAAGTAAGAGAATGGTATTCCTCCGGTATACCACGAGTCAAAGGGGTATCGCCAATAAACCAGTCGTCAAAGGAGAAAAAGGGATGGTCGTAACACCTTGCTATATACTTCCGTCCGGTATAAGCCCGTGCGATTTTTAATGCAGCCGTTGTTACAGTAGAACCGTTCTTGGCAAATTTCACCATTTCCACCGAAGGAATCAATTCTGTTAGCAATTCGGCAGCCTGCAATTCAATCAAGGAAGCCCGCGTCAAATTATTGCCATTCCATATTTGCTCAATAGCGGCATTGGCCACATCTTTTTGAGCATAACCCAACGTAACAGCCCTCAAAGCCATGCCATAATCCAAAAAACGGTCACCTTCCGGCGTATAAACATAAGCTCCTTCGCCCCGCTGAAGAATCTGAGGGGCATTCTGCGGATACTGGTCATCTCCCCGGCTATAGGTATGACACCCACCCGGTATCACATGATTTAAACGTTCACTATAATTCATTTTATTATACCTTTTAATTTTAAGTCCATCAAAGTTTCTATAATCTTAAAATCTATAAAATCATCTATTTCAAACGATTTCCATTTAGGAACAACATAAGGCAAACATTTTTCGTGATAAAAAGATTTTCTTCTTATCAGCGCTTCAACACCTGATACATAGACAGATCCCTCAAAAAAATACAAATCCTCCAAATCCTGACGACGTACAGCCTTCATCTCATTAGTATAGGGTGCTAAGAAACCCCGGATAATTTTTGTCAAAAATGCCGGATGAACAGCTTCTGTCTTACACACCCCTACAATACTTTCCGCCTCCTCTATAGTAACCAGTTTTTCTATGGCATAATCAATATCCATAACATCCCTTAAGGGAGAGGTCGGTTCCAATAATACTATATATGAAAAATTTTTCCCTCTCTTCTCCAAAAGATGTAAAGTGTAAAGTATAAAATCCATAGAACTAGCTGTATCATTGGCTAATTCTTCCGGTCTTAAATCAGGCACTTGAACCCCAAATGTTTCTGCTACATCGGCTATTTCGCGGCTATCCGTAGAAACAAATATCTCATCAATATACTTACTAGTCAATGCTTGTTCTATAGTCCAGCCAATCAAAGGTTTTCCTAACAGCGGTTTTATATTCTTTCCTGGCAATCCTTTACTTCCTCCACGTGCCGGAATAATGGCCAATATTTTTTTATCTTTATACATAAATGCTTCCTATAAATGTTTTACAAACTCCTGGGCCTTACGGTAATCCTCATGCTTGCCGATATCAATCCAATACCCCACCAAGGGGAAACGAATCACATTGAAGCCGTCATGGATCAGTTTTTCCATAAAATCGGTAGCGTTGAAAAAAACGCCGTCCGGAATCAAATCCAATAATTTCCTCTTAATCAAATAGATTCCGGAATTAGCATAATAATTATAAGTGGGTTTTTCCCTGACGCCCTTTATTTTTCTCTCGTCCAATTCAAATATGCCGTAAGGCACCGAAATGGAATAAGGTATAGCGGCTACCGACATATCGGCATGATTCCTCCGGAAATGCAGGAAAAAATCTTCAAAGTTGATGTTCGTAAACAAATCCGAATTCATCAACAAAATGGTATCATTATAAAAAGTGTCCACAAACTTTATAGAACCGATAGTTCCTAAATACTGAGGTTCACGCACACAATTTACTTTTATCCCTTTCCGTGAGACTTTAAAATGTTTTTCAATCTGCTCTCCCAAATAATTCGTCGTCACACTGATATGAGATACGCCATAAGAAATCAGATTATCGATATTATAGTCTATGATTGCCTTTTCCCCCACTTTCAAGAGCGGTTTAGGCGTTTTTTCCGTCAAAGGCCTCAAACGCTCACCCTTGCCTCCCGCCATCAATACAGCATCTATCGGAAGAATCGATTTTTTCTTTTTCAGATTGTAAATCGCCCGAATGGTACAGTCGCTTTTCAATACCGGTAATAACTTCACACCTTCCTCTTTCAACTGTTTCAAACGCTCTACACTGAACTCCGTTTCATAGATATAACGGAAAGAGGTAAACATCGCCGCCGTGACACAATCCTCCACCCTCAAACCTTCGATTAATCCCCGCCGTATATCCCCGTCTGTCAAAGTACCGACCAAACGCCTGTCCCGGTCAATGACAAACAACACCAACGTATCGTTTGACAAGCGATTCAAGGCTATCAACGCTTCCCGGACCGTTACATTATCCCGTATCAAATATTTGGAAAAATCACACATGGCGAATATCATAAAAGGTTTTCTGAACTATTCCGTCCAACGGATAGTTCTTCAATATTTTCAAAATTTCCAAAGCCGAATCTTCCTTCTCATAAGGATTTTGAACACAAGCCGTCTGCTTCGCAAACGCATCGGAGAGAACCCGGTTCAGCCCCTCGCTGATTTCTGCTCCCGACACCCCGCAATGTACCACACTATTCGCCGCCAACCGGCCTTTTTGACGATTGCCGATGTCCAACGTCGGTTTCCCGAAAGAAGGTACCTCCAATATGCCGCTGGAAGAATTCCCGACAACTGCGGCAACAAACCGCAAGGCCGACAAATAGCGCAATTGCCCCAAAGAAGTATATGCCCTTGCCCGTTGTTTGTTGCGGGCCACAAACTCCTCAATCATCCGGACAATAATCCGTCCCCCGGTATCGGAATTCGGCAGAGTAAAGAGGATTCGTATATCTTGCCGGTCATCCAAGGCCTCCAACAGATTCCGGAACTGTTCCTCGACCGGAATCGCATCCAAGGTTTCCGGATGATAAGTCACCAAAACCGTTTTCCTGTCAAAAGGAAAATCCAATTGTTCCTCCAGCACTTTCTTATCCAATAAAGCGATATGCCGGATATTATCTATCCCTATCGCCCCCACATGAAACACCCGTTCCGGTTGTTCCCCCAACTGAATGACCCGCCTCCGGTATTCCTCCGTCGATGTAAAATGCAAATGGCTCATCTTCGTAATCGCATGCCGTATCGCATCATCATAAGCCCCCTCTGTCACCTCCCCGCCATGCAAATGCGCCACCGGAATCTTATAAAACAAGGCAGCTGTCACTGCGGCTAATATTTCATAACGGTCACCTAACACCAGCAACATATCGGGTGCCAACTCCTCGTAAGCGTCCGCAAATCCGATTGTAGCCAAACCGACGGATTTCCCCGTGGCATTTGCCGAATCCGATGACAGTAACATTTCAACCTTGCGGTTTATCCGAAAACCTTGCCGCTCTATTTCCCTATACGTCAAACCGAACTCCGGCGAAAGGTGCATATTGGTCGCGATAATCTGTAACTCCAGTTCCGGATCATCCGTAATCTTCCGTGCTAAACCGCTCAACAATCCCCATTCAGCCCTCGAACCCGTCACAATACAAATCTTCCTCATAATTCTATCAATTCATCAGGTTCAAAATCTCTGACAGCGACCTGACCGACAACCTGTTCCCATTCCATCGGCGATATACCCGTTCCGGGACGCTTCACCGCCAGATTGTCCTCCGTCAGCATTTCCCCCGCCCGAATCTCCCTGCGGGCTACGATGCTTTTGCGTGCCACCGCTATATTCCTGGCCTCGGACACACTCACTTTCTTTTCTCCGTCCCCCAAGGCTGCCTCCACATTCCGGATGGCCCGTACCATCGCCTTCAACTCCTTGGGTTCCAAAGAAGCCTTGTGGTCAGGGCCTTTCAGGCTCCTGCTCAAAGTAAAATGCTTTTCTATCACAGTTGCCCCCAATGCCACCGCAGCAACCGGAATCTCTATCCCCACTGTATGATCGGAATAACCGACTCTTATCCCCAATTGCCGACCGATCGTCTGCATGGCCCGTAAATTCACATCGCACATCGGGGTCGGATATTCCGTATTGCAATGCAAAACCGTAATCTGTTCCCGCCTCACGCCATACGTTTCGAGTACGGCAATTGCCTCCGATATATGTTGCATCGTACACATTCCCGTTGAAAGTATAACCTCTTCCTGCTGCCGGGCAATTTTGCGCAAATAAGGAAAATTGGTTATTTCCCCCGACGGAATTTTCCAAATACCCAACTTCAATTCCTGCAGGAAATCAATACTCTCCAAATCAAATGCCGTAGAAAAGAAACGGATTCCTTTATGCCGGCAATAACCGATTAATTCCACATGCTGCTCCGGAGTCAATTCCAGTTTTTTCAGCATATTAAATTGGGAATCGTCCGTGTCACGGGTGTAGCGTGACTGGTATTCTGCTTTCCGGGCCTGCTTCGACACTAAATTTTCAGTCCTGAATGTCTGAAATTTTACATAATCCGCTCCCGCTTCCGCCGCCGCATCTATCAACTGTTTGGCCAATTCCAAAGAACCGTTATGATTCACTCCGGCCTCCGCTATGATTAACGTTCTGCACATTACAATTTTATTTTCAACACCGCGGGATTATCCGAATAAATTCCTTTCCGGACTATATTTTTCCGCACCATCGAACCGGCCGCAATCACACAACCTCCCACAATAGACACGCCGTTTACCATGACCGCCTGGCTGCCTAAAAAGGTGCCGTCGCCCACCATACAGTTTCCATTTACCATAGCCCCGGTAGAAATGTGGCAATAATTCCCGATGACCGCATCATGTTCTATATTGGAAAAAGTATTAATAATGCAACCTTTCCCGATTCTTGCATCGGCATTTACCAGGGCATGGTGCATAATAACAGACCCTTCACCGATAAGGGCATGTTTGGAAACATGCGCGGTAGAGGCTATTAAAACGGCCAGACGCCCTCCGGCAGCTTTGATTTTTTCATGCAAACGGATTCTCACGGAAGCATCTTTAATGTACCCTATGGTAACGACAAACTCGGCCTTGCCAGCCCATTCCACAATCGAATCATCCGTTCCGATGATATCATATCCCAAAACTTTCTTACCCACATTCGCCGCGACATCCAATATTCCCGCTATCCGTCTTCCGGCACTTTCCGCAACTTCGATGACCGACTTGCAATGTCCTCCTCCGCCGACTAATATCAACTCCCGCTGATTCATGACAATCTTACACTACTCGGAATATTTACGATACGTTCTTCCAACCATTTCGCATGGCTCAAATCTCCGCACTCACAGTTTTTGAACATCGGCAAACGATTCATCAACTGCCACACGGGCCGGGTCATAACTCCGGCGTCATTCGTTTCTTCCAAAAAACGGTCTCGGGCGGTCTTATCTTTCAGCAGAACCGCATTCAGCCAATAATTCGACCGACATCCATCCGGCTCTGTAAAAAACTTGATATCGCTTCCCTTGAAAAAACCGGCGTACAAATCCGCTAGTTCCCGCTTGTTGTCCACAAACTCCTGCAAATGCTCCATCTGCGCACATCCCAATGCTGCATTGATATTCGGCATTCGGTAGTTATATCCCACGTGGTCATGTACGAATTCCCAACGATGCGGAACCTTCGCCTGGGTCGTTAAATGCTTGGCGTAATTTCCCAACTCTTCATCCATAAACAACAACATACCCCCTCCACCCGTGGTAATAGTTTTGTTGCCGTTAAAACTGACAGCACCGACTTTACCGAAAGTGCCGGTATGCCGCCCTTTGTAAAAACTGCCGATACTTTCCGCTGCATCTTCTATCAGTTCCAGATTCCATTCCCGACAGATGCCGGCCAATTCATCGATTTTCACCGGATGACCGAAAGTATGCATCGGTATTACCGCTTTCACCCGGCGTCCGGTACCTTTGTTGAAACATCCTCCGCCACGCACCTCTGCATTGCTCTCAAGCCACGTCCTCACCGCCTGCGGGGACAAGCCCAGCGTGTCACAATCCACATCAATGAATACGGGGTGGGCTCCGATATAACTTATCGCGTTACAAGTGGCAATGAACGTCAAAGGCTGGGTGAGAATTTCATCCTCCTGCTTTATCCCCGAAAGCAACATCGCCATATGAAGGGAATTGGTTCCGTTCACACATACCACCGCCCGTTTTGCACCTGTATATTCTGCGACCATTTCCTCAAAACGGTCTACGAATTTTCCGACACTCGATACAAACGTAGAATCAATACATTCGTTCAAATATTTCTTCTCATTCCCGACAAAACAGGGAGCATGCAACGGAACTACCCCTTCCGTCTGATGAAAAGTCTGACGAATAAAATCAATAACCCGACTATACATTGTAAATATCAGCCTTATATTTTTTCAAATTCTCCTTATCCAAAAACCAATCTATCGTTTCCCGCAATCCTTCTTCAATAGTATATCGGGGAGTAAAACCGGTCAGGGATTTGATTTTCGCATTATCCCCCCACAACCGGAATACTTCCGAATTTTTCGGACGCAGACGCTGCGTATCTTCCACGAATTTTACATCCGAATGCATCAGTTGGGCGATTAATTCCAAGGTATCGCGCATTGATATCTCGTAATTGCTGCACACGTTCACTTCCTGGCCTATGGCAGCGTCACATCGGGATAATTCAATAAAACCGCGGCAGGTATCTTTCACATAATTAAAGTCCCGAGTAGGAGTGAGATCCCCCAATTTGATTTCCTTCATACCATTGGCAATTTGGGTGATAATTGTAGGAATAATAGCTCTTGCTGATTGACGGGGACCATACGTATTAAAAGGCCGCACAATCACGACTGGTAATCCAAAAGCATTATAAAAACTTTTAGCCATCGCATCTGCCCCTATTTTGGTTGCCGAGTATGGAGATTGTGGTTGTTTCGGATGCTTCTCGTCGATAGGGACATATTGTGCCGTTCCGTATACTTCAGAAGTAGAAGTAACCAATACTTTTTTTACTCCATTTTCTTTTGCAGCCTGACAAATATTCAGTGTTCCTTTGACATTAGTATCTACATAACTATCCGGGGCTACATACGAATAAGGAATAGCGATCAGAGCCGCCAAATGGAAAATAATATCGGTGTCTGCTGTGATATGTTTACAAAAATGAGGATCACGGACATCACCCGTTACAACTTCCAGATTCGGATGCTGAATCCCGTCCAGCCATCCCCAGTAATTGAAAGAATTATAATAGGAAAGAGCCCGTACTCTATGCCCCTGTTCCAATAACATTTCAGTTAAATGTGAACCGATGAAACCATCAGCCCCCGTTACCAATACTTTTTGCATAAAGAAATATTGTAAATTTGAAAAAATCGATTTTAAAAGAATTATTCAATGCCCGAATGAGACTTCAATTAAATCAGGATGGGAATTGTGCAAACTGATCTGCCCGGGTAAAATAACCCAAATCAGTGGAAGCAAATTTTTTACCGATAACGATAGTATAAATATTCCGGTAAATTGTATCTAATAATCCGGAAGCCAATAGTTTGGAACCAAAAGCGAATAGTTTTTTGAAAGATTCAAAAGAAAAAACTTTCAAAGGAATCCACTTTGAAAAAATCCATAATAAAACTGTATTCACGAAAGCATTTAAAACAGTCTGAACAGCAAGTGACCATACTCCGAAACCGGTATATGCCATGACTATGCCGACGATGCCTGATATTATCGCAGCACTAAAAGAAGCCTTTGCCTGAGTCTTAAAATCTATTTTTATAGACAATATAGCCCGTTGAACGACAGCTAAAGAATTTATAAACAGATTCAAGGCTAATACACGTGTTAATCCTGTCAGTTCGGGCGTGTTATAAAATCTCGCTATTAAAGGAGAGGAAAAAAACAGAATAAAGTAAAGGATAATTCCTACAACGATATTAAAATAAAATACAGTAGAATAATCAATTTCTGATCTGTCTTTTTTCTGAATTAAAGCATTGGAGAAACCACTGTCTATCAACGTTTGTGCTATGGCGATAAATATGGCGAGCATTCCGATCATCCCATAATCAGAAGGTAAAAGTATTATGACCATAATGACAAACTGAATACCTTGAACCGAAAAGCGTTCAACACAACTCCAAAGAACTCCTGAGATCGTTTTTTGTTTTAGCGATGACAATACAATCAAATAATTAATAAAACATATTAATCTAATTAAATCAGAATTTAATTGGACTTTTAACAATTCGGATAACATTTATATTTTTGTGAAAAGTTTTTTATTATTGGGAGGAAATGACCTTGATGAATAAAGAAATTAAAGGACAGATTTTCGGTTATGCAAGGGTGAGTACGCGTGATCAGAATCTGGATATGCAACTGGATGTGTTGCAACGACAAAATTGCGTAAAAATCTTTTGCGAGAAAATTTCCGGGGTAAAAAAACGTCCGGAACTGGAACATTGCCTTTCACTATTACGTGAAGGCGATGTATTAGTCGTTTATAAATTAGATCGTTTGGCCCGTAGCCTGTCTGAAATTGTCCGGATATGCTCGGAGCTGGAAAGTAAAAACATACGGATTCGTTCGGTCAAGGATAATATCGATACGACCGATTATATGGGGAAATTTACGATGCATATTTTTGCGGCTCTGGCAGAATTCGAACGGAATGTGATTATGGAAAGGACTCGTGAAGGACGGGAAGCAGCCCGGAAAAGAGGAAAAAAATTCGGAAGACCTCAGGGCTTGAATCCGGAAACCCAGCAAAAAGTAAAAAAAGCAGCTCTCTTGTATCAAAAAGGATTTGCTGTAAAACAAATATGCCAACAAATTGAAATTAAGAGTAAAAGCACACTTTATAAGTACCTCCAACTGGAAAATATTCCCCTGAGATCTTTCTCTAAAAACTGAAAAGGCATTTTTTTCTTTGTAGTGGAAAAATAAAAGGCTATTTTTGCGGCTGAAAATAAGACGGTTCTTCAGTAGAAATATGACACTGAGGACCGCGGAGCGTACCTAATCGGTTCCTTTTCTAAAAGATAATCATATAGAAATCAAGTAGTAAACTATATTTACCCTGAGTTTAGTTTAAATAAATTCAGTGAAATAATTTGCCTTAAAAAGGTCCAATTAAATTCTGATTTAATTGGACCTTTTTTATTATATAGTTATAACTATCGGGGGAATGCTAACCACATAGGACAAAGCAGGATATGTGTATAGATAAATCCAGATTAAATCCAGTACAAATCCTATTTATTACCAGATTAATAACTAAATAAATAAGCTTTAATCCAGTTTTTATTTGGATTTTAATCATTTTTTAGTTAATTTCATGGAAGCTGATACTCAAAGGGATCTCCGGGGAATCGCTGTTATCGGGAAATTGATTCATTTTCAAACTAAAAAAACAGGCTATGGGTACTGCTGAAAGGAAGTTTCGGAAATGTTATCCTTTATGAAGTAAACGGACAGCTGAGAATAAGGAGCAAAACGGGACGGTATAGAAAATCGAAAAGTAGTAAGCAAAAAGCACAGAAAAACAGGTTTAAAGGGGCGGCTTCATTTTATCATAAACTGGAAATGCCGATGTATATGACCTGGAGCGATGCTACGCATGGACAAAACATAAGCGGATATAACCTTTTTATAAAAGAGAATATCCATAGCTTTACGGAGACAGGAGAAATTACCGAATTTTCAGGCCTGAAGATATGTTACGGGCCGCTTTATATCCCGGATTATTTCGGAATGCAATATACCACTCCGGATCTTATTCGCCTGGAATGGAATCCCGGGTATAAAAATCAGGGTTTCGACGACGACTTATTACAAATAGCCATTTACGATAAAACCAGGGTAGACGACGGTGAGATATATTGGCTGGAAGGTTTTGAAACCATACGGGCTACAGGAGCATATACCTTTACTCTCCCGGCCGAAAGAGGTAAAGAGATCCATTTATTTGCTTTTTTCAAAAATAAATACCGGAACATTTTTTCGGAAAGTCGTTTTCTGGGAACAGTGGCAAAAGAAACATAAGTCTCCCCTGACGGAAGAAATGAACGAATTCGTTTCGTTCTGCACCCGGTTTGCATTATCATTCGATAAAATAAGCTACATCTCAGCAAAGTTCAAGTAAACTTGGCTTTGCTTTCGGTTTACATTATCTTTGTAGCAGAATCAAGTCGTGCGGAATTATGAAAATGTGTATTGCAGAGAAACCAAGTGTTGCCAAAGAAATCGCGAATATTCTGGGAGCTACGACCCGGCGGAACGGATATCTGGAAGGGAATGGATATTGTGTTACCTGGACATTCGGACACTTATGTACCCTGCAAGAACCGGGAGAATATACGGAGAAATGGCAAAAATGGAATTTAGGGGTATTGCCGATGATCCCCTCGAAATTCAGGATCCGTCTGATCGAAGATGAGGGAATAAAAAAACAATTTGTCGTTATCGAGGAGCTGGTCTCGAAAGCTGAAATGGTGATCAATTGCGGGGATGCCGGCCAGGAAGGAGAACTGATTCAACGCTGGGTATTGACCAAAGCCAAATGCGGGGTACCTATCAAACGCCTTTGGATTTCTTCGCTGACAGAAGAAGCCATCCGGGAAGGATTCGAAAAACTCATGGAATCGCAAGATTTCGATACTCTCTATGCGGCCGGTTCTGCACGGGCTATCGGCGACTGGCTGTTAGGGATGAATGCCACGCGGGCTTATACGTTGAAATACGGGACAGGAAAAAACGTACTCTCGATCGGACGAGTGCAGACCCCTACCCTGGCCCTGGTCGTCGAACGACAAAAAGCGATCGAGAACTTTAAACCGGAAACTTATTGGGAAATACGGACGAATTACCGGGAAGGACTTTTCTCCTGTTTGCGCGGACGGTTCAATAAAAAAGAGGAAGCCGAAGCCCTCCTGGAAAAAATCACTCCACTCGAACTGGAAATTCTCAGTATCGAGCGGAAAAAGGCCATGGAACATCCGCCGAAACTGTTCGACCTGACTCTATTGCAGGTGGAATGTAACCGAAAATTCGCCTATACAGCCGAAAATACCTTAAAAATCATACAGTCGCTTTACGAGAAAAAGCTGACCACCTATCCCCGTGTGGATACCAACTTTTTACCGAACGACCAATATGCCAAAGTTCCCAAAATACTTCAGGGCCTGAAACCTTATGAGGCTTTAACACAGCCGATCTTATCGGGAGGAAAAATACGGAAGTCAGCCAAAGTCTTCAATGACAAAAAAATTACGGATCACCATGCCATCATTCCTACCGGTGTATTCAGTTACGATATGTCTCCCGAGGAAAAGCGGGTATATGATCTGGTAGCCCGCCGTTTCATTGCCGTCTTCTATCCGGACTGCGAAATAGCCAATACAACCGTTATGGCCAGAATTGGCGACGAAGACTTCAAAGCCACCGGAAAACAAATCATCGATCCGGCGTGGCGGGTGGTATTCGGCAATAATACAGACAAACAAAACGAAGAAAACGTATTACCGGTTTACGAAAAAGGAGAACACGGCCCGCATACCCCCGAAATCCAGGAAAAACAAACTCAGCCCCCTAAATACTATACGGAAGCCGATTTATTGAGGGCCATGGAAACTGCCGGGAAACAAGTGGAAGACGAAGAACTGCGGGATCTGATGAAAGAAAACGGAATCGGACGCCCTTCTACCCGCGCAAATATCATCGAAACGTTGTTTAAACGGCAATACATCCGCAAAGACAAAAAACGGATTTTAGCAACAACGACAGGCATAGAGCTTATCGACACCATTCAGAACGACCTTCTGAAATCCGCAGAACTGACGGGACAATGGGAAAAGAAGTTGCGTATGATCGAAGACGGTACCTATCAGGTGGCCGACTTCATGGAAGAATTGAAGGCGATGGTAAACGAAATCGTCCATTTTGTACGTTATTCTTCAGCGAAAACGATCACTGTAGAAACACCGGAGGAAAAAGACGGGGAAGACAAGAAAACTAAAAAAGAAAGGGAGAAAGGAAAAGGGAAAAAGGAGAACGGAGAAAAAATTGCAGTTGTATTGAAATGCCCCAAATGCGGACAAGGAGAAATTGTGAAGGGAAAAACCGCCTGGGGATGTACCCTATACCGGAAATCCTGTGATTTTCTGATTCCGATGGAAATACAAGGCAAGAAACTCACCCAAAAACAAGTAGATACATTAATACAAAAAGGCCAAACCGGCAAAATATCCGGTTTCAAGGATCCGAAAGGCAACCCGTTTAACGGAATGATCCGCCTGGATGAAAATAAAAACATTATAGTCGACAAGATATAATATTACAAAAAACGTATACACACTTTTTATAACAACAACTTATTATTAACTTTCCGGGGTTGGATGTATACCTTATAATATTTCAGGACTATGAAAAAAAAATGGGGAATTATAGATTATTTAGTCATCGCTACAATAATAATCATTCTATTAGCTACCTCTTGGACAGAAAAAGGAAAATGGATTCTTTCATCTGTATTGATCATTTCATTGACATCAACATTTTTGACAAATAAAACAATCAAAATAATAATCGCTATCCTCCTTTTAATAACACTTATTATTACTCTTTATTTCAATCTTATTTAAAATAGGGAAGATGGTAAATGAAACAGACTGAATAAAAAACTTTGCTTCATAAATTTAAGTTTTTAGGTTAATCGATACGAATTTAAACATAATTATCAATAATAAAAATATTTATCGATATTCATTAAGAAAAAGATACAAACAAATATACAGTTTTAGATAAAGTTTATGTTATCCGAAAAGATTAAATAAATATATTCCCAAAACAGAAATCCCCTAATGGCCCGCTTTCGGATCGGTATATTGAATAAAAAACAGAGAAAACGGTCTATATCTAAAAACTACCGTATAAAAAGAAAAATAAGATACCCGCCTTTAGAACAGGAAACGGGCTATTAATGAAAGAAAGGCCCACTCTGCCGTAAACAGACCGACAACTGATCTATCAGTACATTCTTTGAACACGCTGATCAGCTTTAATAAATAGCTTAAAATCCGGAACCGAAAGTCCCGCCAATCAGCCCTATACCCATGTATATCCCTACATGGGACACTAATCCCAACAAGTCGAAAATTCGACTTGTCGGAATCCCTTTTTATTGTTGTTTCAAATACCCTTTTTCCTGTGCTTTCTGCATCAGTTCCTGCATCGTCTGCATCCCGATCTGTTGGGCGATAGGTAATATTTCGGCTGTCGCTTTGGGATTCATTTCAGACAATTTCTTTCCTACCGGAGTTTCATAAAACTTGATGATCTCTTTCAGATCATCCAGCGTAAGGTATTTTTTATACACCGGGATCACCGCCTTGATCATCTTGTCATACATCCCATTCATAGAAGCATCCAGCTCTTTCCAAAATTCATCGGGAGCCTGAGGCAACTGCTGCTTTAACATAGCTGTCATCTGAGGGAAGATTTGTTTCATGGCATCCATGGTATGAGTCATTTCCAACATCTTGGCAACTTGCTTCTCATACTCCTGATTATCCTGTGCCTGTACACCGAGTGCCACACACCACAATACGGCTAAACTTACCAGAATCTTTTTCATATTATTAAAATTAAATCTATCGGTTCCGACAGAATAAGCCCATCCGATCCGGAAAATTTATGGACTTTTCCGACCGGTCTAAGGTAAGGAAATTTTTATCGTCTGCAAACTAAAATGAAAATTGCAGCCGGGCCTGAATCAGGTCGAAATCATCACCTCCCTTGGGCGAACTATTTCCGACCATCATATGGGTATAATTGATTTTTGCCGCTACATATTTATTGATAAAATAATTCATTCCCAAAGAAATATCCGTCAGTCTCCCTCCCCGGATACCGGCATCATTCAGGTCGATCATATTATAGCGGCATAACACTTCAAGGCTTTTGGGAGCAGGATTGACGATCATACCGGTAGCAGCATTATAATTATGCTTTGCTCCCAGAATCATGTATCCGATCTGACCGTACCATCCTTTGCCATTGTAATTATCGGCCTGAAAACGATTCAGGTGTGCCAGAAAATATTGCCCCTGGAAATACCATTTATTGTAGAGCAAAATCATTTCGAGATCGAGCTTCCATTGATTAATCACCTGATCCACTTTTGCCTCTACATACGAATTATCGTCTTTCGTCAATAAATCGGTCGGTATGCCGGCATTGAAAGTGATCGTTTCCTGTCCGCTACTGAACCGGGGTGCGACAGAAAGATGGACAAGTTTCTTATCTTTCAACAGAGGCCGGCCGATCAGTTTCGCCGCCAGGGAATAGCCCTGATCCAGCGACTTGGACTTCTGTACATCTCCGTCGCTGTATATACCTCCCATAAAATTAAACCATTGGTGATTATAGCTGTAGCCTACCCCCAATTTCCGGGAATTTCCCAACGCTTTATCCGAAGCAGCATTGGTCATAAAACGAAAATTCGTCGTTCCTACCCGGGAATTTCCGAAAGGCTCATATTGATAACCGACCCGGACAGCCTGTTCACCGAATTTGTAAGTCAGGAAAATATCCTTCATACTGATCTTACTGTCTCCATACCCCAATTCTATTTTAGCTTCCCAGTGCTCCAGAAAACGAATCTGGGTCCCTAAACGGATATCGTTCACCTGAAAACTACTACCTAAATCGGTGGTATCGTTAAAAAAATACCCTCCGTCAAAAAATACACGGCCTATCAACCGCCATTCGAAACCATTCGCCCCCCCTTTTACAAACTCCTGAGCAGAAAGTGAAATAAAAAACGAGGAAAGAAAAATACAGGAAAAAAGCAGAAAAAACCGAAGACCTAAATGTGTGAGCAATCTTTTCATAATCGATGTTATTAAGAGTGTAAAATTATAAAATGAAATATTAACAAACAAATTCCAGATAAAAAGAGTAAATCCCTATCTTTGTCCATCATTTAATCTATCATTTCAGTTACAAGAGTTTCAGGTTGTTTTTACCCTCTTTACCGGCTTTGTAACTACAGCGGACAGCATCGATGATTCACGGATAATCATCGGTCGTATACGTTAAAACAGACAAAAAGTAAGCAAAATATGAACAAAGAAATCATCGACAAAACTATTGCAGCTTTACGCCACAACCATTTCGAAGCATTTTTTGCCCATAATACAGCCGAAGCCAGTGCGATATTTTTCCGGGATATCTTCCCGGGACTACAGGTGGAGACTGTTTCCTGGGGCGATTCCGAAACGATGAAGGCTACGGGCGTTTTGAATGAATTGCAAAAAAATCCGGAACTCTCGGTCATCGATAGTTTCGCTCCGGGTATGAGCCGGAAACAAAAGATCTATTGGAGACGCCAGGCTCTGTTAACCGACCTGTTTCTAACGGGGAGCAACGCCCTCACACAAAAAGGTCAATTGGTCAATCTGGATATGATCGGTAACCGGGTCGGCGGTATCACTTTCGGGCCTAAACATGTGGTATTGTTCATCGGTATCAATAAAATCACCGCAAACCTGGAGGAAGCCATGCACCGGGTCAGGACCATTGCAGCCCCCCGAAATGCAATACGCCATGAAGGCTTCCGTACCCCATGTCACAAGACCGGTGTATGTATGGATTGTAATAGCCCCGACCGGATTTGTAATGTCTGGACAATTACAGAAAAGAGTTATCCGGCAGGCAGAATCAAAGTCATTTTGATCGGAGAGGAACTGGGGCTTTAAACGAAACAAAATCAGGGATTAAAAGAAAAAGAAAGTGATTCGAGGATTACGGGAGATCTTACCGGATAACGGTAAGGCTTTTTCATCTATTCTGATATCGTTGAAGACGCGTAATTTCCGGTTGTATTTCACGGGGATGTGTGTGTCGCTGACCGGAACCTGGATGCAACAGATTGCGATGAGCTGGCTGGTATACCGCCTGACCGGTTCGGTATTTTTGCTGGCAACGGTAACTTTTATGGCCCAAATTCCGATTTTATTGGTCACCCCCCTCATGAGTGTTTTTGTCGATCGTTTCGACCGGCAAAAAATACTGATCCTGACCCAATCTTTATCTATGGTACAAGCCCTTTCGATGGCTGTACTGACCTTGAGCGGCGTGATCGAAGTATGGCATATCCTGATTTTAAGCCTGCTGATCGGTTGCATCAACGCCCTGGACAATCCCACCCGTCAAGCCTTCTATCCGAGTTTGGTAGCCAAAGAACATCTCAGCAATGCCATCGCGCTCAATTCGGCTGTGATCAATGGTTCCCGGCTCATCGGCCCGGCAGTCGGAGGAGTACTGATCGGAATCTTCGGTGAAGGGCTCTGCTTTCTATTGAACGGAATCAGTTACCTGGGAGTCATCATCGCCCTCTTCCTGATGCGCCTGTCTCCTTTTACCGTTCAGCACCGCCGGCAAAATGTGCTCACAGATATACAAGAAGGTTTCTCCTATGTGTCCGGTAACATTCCCATACGGGCCCTGTTGTTGTTAATGAGTGCCGTTAGTTTCTTCGGCTTGCCGCTCATGACTTTTATTCCGGCTTATGTCAAGGATATTCTTCAGGGAGATAGCGAAATGCTGGGATTTTTACTATCCTGCATCGGAGTGGGCTCTTTTCTGGCCGCCCTTTACCTCGCAGCCCGCAAAAGCGTAGTCGGCCTGGGTAAGGTAGTCACGATATCGGCCTTCCTGCTGGGGATCAGCCTAATGATTCTATCGTATATCGATACTTATTGGATTGCAGCATTCATTTGCCTGCCAGCAGGATTTGCCATCATCAGTACGGTAGCCTCTATCAACACCCTGTTACAAACGTTATCCGATGAAGATAAAAGAGGACGTGTCATGGGATATCTGGCAATGACTTTCACCGGAATAGCTCCGGTGGGGAGTATGTTTCTGGGCAGTCTGGAAAAGCAAACCGGTTTACCGGCTATCATCCTGATTTCAGGTGTTTCCTGTGCTCTCGGAGGAATTATTTTCGAATACTACCGCCCATTGGTACGGAAACATGCCCGGCAAGTCTATATCCGGAAAGGGATTATCCAGGAAATTGCAACGGGGATCGATGCTGCAGAAGAGCAGATTTAAACAAGTCCCCTTTCCTTCATTTCCAGATAGCCATCGATCACCGTAGCGGTCAGTTTTTCGGGTTCGGTCAGAATGGTATAAATACCGGCATTTCTCAGCTCGTGGGCGATACGCCTTTTCTCTGTAATAAAACTTCCGGCTAAAGCTTTGAAATAGATATCCCGGATGCTCAAGGCCGGTTCGGTCACCACCCGGTTGATCTCTGTGTTTTCAAATAAAACGATCAGCAGCAAATGGTTATCCGTCAACCTTTTCAAGGCCGGCAAACGGCGCTTCATCCCGTCGACGGTATCGAAATTTGTAAAAAGGATCAGCAGACTCCGGTTATGGATCTGCCGGGAAGCCGTGACGCACAATTGCTCGAAATCCGACTCCAGATAATAAGTCTGCTGACTATAAAGCGCCTCGCTGATGCTATTCAGCTGCAACCGGCGGTTATCTGCTTTTATCAACGCTCCGGCTTTATCAGAGAAAGTCAGTAATCCGGCTTTATCTCCTTTTTTCAGAATGATATTCGCCAAGGCCAGAGTGGCATTGATCGCATAATCCAAAGTCGTCATTCCCCGAAAAGGAGCTTGCATGGTCCGTCCTTTATCGATCACGCAATACACGGATTGTGAACGTTCTTCGGTATAGGAGTTGACCATAAGCCGGTTGCATTTGGCGGTCGCTTTCCAATTTACGGTACGGGGATCATCACCCTGGATATAAGGCTTTATCTGGTCGAAAGCCGTGGAAATACCGGCCACCCGTATCCGTTTTATCCCGTTACCGGACTGCCGGCCTGTAAATGCCAGTAATTCGTATTTCCGCATAGAGACAAAGGAAGGATAAACCGCCACTTCCTTTTCTTTTCCGAAGGAATAGCGGCGTTCGACCAGCGACAAACGGGAGGTCACGAATACCCTGATCTGCCCGAACCGGTAAGCCCCCCGTTTTACAGGGCGGAGGAAGTAAGTACCTTCTTTGTGTTCGTGGGAGGACAGACAAAAATTCAAACTGTTGTTTCTTTCCTGAAATTCGACCGGCGCTTCATCTACGACACGCACCCGGACCGCAAAAGGATACTTGTTTTCCACCCGGATCCGTACCGGATTTTCTTCCCCGTTGGAAAATTTATCCCCTACGATACGTTGTGCACCGCATGCCTTTCCGAATCCATACAACAAGGTGATATCCACAACGACGAGTCCCCCTCCGCATCCCAAAGCCCAGATTACCCAGGGATATACCCGAGGAAATACGAAGGTCAGCAGTAAAGCGAATACCCCACCCCACAGGAACATAAAAAAACGCCGGTTCAAAAAGAGTTCCTTCATTATCTGGGAATTTCGACTTTAGCGATCAATTGTTGAATGACCTGATCCACCACAACCCCTTCCAACTCTTTCTCGGCCGAAAGCTGCACGCGATGCCGCAATACCGGAGCAGCCAGATACAATACATCCTCAGGAACGACAAAATCACGTCCGCTGATGGCAGCAAATGCTTTTGCACTATTCATCAAAGCGATCGATGCCCGGGGAGAGGCACCCAGGTACAACCAGGCATTGTCGCGGGTTGTACCGACGATATCTACGATAAAAGCTTTTATTTTTCCGTCGACATGCACATCATGTACTTTCTCCCGTAAATAGCTCAATTCCCCGACCGATACTACCGGTGTTTGTTCTTTCCAACTTTCGGACGATCTTTTATCGTGCAATTCCAATACTTCAATCTCTTCTTCTTTCCTGGGATAATCCACTAAAATTTTAAACATAAACCGGTCGAGTTGGGCTTCCGGCAGGCGATAAGTGCCTTCGTGTTCTACCGGATTCTGCGTTGCGACGACCATAAATGGAAACTCCATAGCATATTCTACACCATCATTGGTAATCTGTCTTTCTTCCATAACTTCAAAAAGGGCTGCCTGCGTCTTTGCCGGCGAGCGGTTGATCTCATCCACCAATAAAATATTGGTAAATACAGGCCCCTGCCGGAACTCGAATTTTCCTGTAGAAGGTAAAAATACCGAAGTCCCGAGGACATCACTCGGCATCAGGTCGGGAGTAAACTGAATACGGCAGAAACCGGCTTCGATCAAATGAGACAACACCTTAGCCATCAATGTTTTAGCCACTCCGGGTACTCCTTCGATCAAAACATGGCCGTCGGCCAGCAAGGCCGTCAGTAACAAATCGACCACTTGCCGCTGCCCGATAATCACCCGGGCCATTTGTTCTCTTAACAAACCAATTTTCTCATTCAACGCTGAAAAATCTATTCTCGTTTCAAAACCAGTATCCATATTTTATTGATTTAATTTCCTGTTAAAAAGTTCTGTTCCCTGTACCAAATTACGCAATTCGGTTTCATTCACCTGCCGGCTGGTCCTGATTTTCGTAATCAGCTGCACCAGTCTGCGGGTATCTTCCTCCTCTACCCCGGAGCGTGCGGATAATCCGAGGATAAAGGGTTCGTCCAGCCGGTCGGTAGCCAGTTGATATCTGGTCCTGACCTCTCCCAGAAAATAGTCGGTCAGTTTTAAAGCAATCGCCGAATGTTCTTTCTGTTTATAATAAAGTGAACTCACGGTAGCTATAAATTCGAGCATTTTATTTTCCGGAGGGTGGATTACCGGAATCGGACGTTGTTCTCTCCGTGCGCGGAACAGCACATAACACAAAGCTCCTGCCAGCAACAGATAAAGCGCCCATTTTAAGGCAGGGTATTGCAAAATCACCCGCAAAGGTGTTTGTGCTTCCTGCCTTCCCAACGTGTGGTAGGCGTCCCAAATCACTGTTCGACCTTTATCCGGTAACCACGACAACGCCTTGTAATAATAATCGCCACAGACACTATCCAAAACCCAGCGATTGGTGAAAGCCCAGGGATTCAAATTCAGGAATACCTGTCCCCGCCCATAGGGTAGGCGGATAAAATCGGTGGAATCGTTATCGATCCTGATCCCCAAACGTTCGCCTTTAAAATCAGCCGGCAAGACAAAATAGCTACCGTGCCGGATTTTATAAAACGGATATACGTGCCCGGGAGCAAAAAGCAATTTACTGCCGCTGGGGTTCAAATTCTGTTCCAGCTTCAGGGATAAAGCATTCAACAGCGTGTCGGCAATCCACCCGGCGGCAACGAACATATCATTTCCTTTCTCTACCCACTGCATCAAATGTTTCAATTCAAGGGCATCGATCCGATAGTCCGAACCGACAAAAATGTATGTCCCGGCAGATGTATCCCGCCCACTTCCGAACTCTTCGGCTATCGACAAGCGCGAAGTCCTGATCTTTGAATCCGGGAATAATTCAGGCAAGCTCCGGTATGTAATGTAAGTACCGTAAGGGATCTTATCCTTCGGCGAATACGTTTCGGACCAATCTACCGGCCGGGGACGATTTGCCTCATACCAGGTGTAGATCAGTGATAAGATCAACAATAATGCAATACCGACAAAATTTCTAATCTTCATTTTTTCAGTTTATCCCGGAATTCGTCGAACACCGGTTCAAGTTGCCCATACAGAGAAGCACTCACCTCAAAATCACCGTAACACACGCAATCGAAAATATAAGCGAGCTTTTCAAAATCATCCCTTAAGGCTTTATCTTTCAATTCATAGTAATAGGATCTATTCGTTTTATGGGCATCCCAGCGGATCATTCCTTTTTCATCCATCAAATGCAGCAGGCCTCCATAGCGAATGCGTATAGCCAATTTGAAATCATTTTCCGCCACGGCTTGTTCCAGCATTTGCCGGTAAGAAAGTTCGTTCCAGGCTTCACCTATCCAGGGGGCCATCGTTTTCTGAAAGTCCGGTTCCGATTTTGCAGTCAGCCAAAACTTGCTGCGTACGAGTTTATAAATGCCAAAAACGACGATCAGTCCTGCCAGCACTTTCAGCAACAAGTCCAGCCATACGATATCTTTATGCGTGTAACTACCGAAGATATGCTGCATGAGCCACCACCTCAATCTCTGCCACCAATCGCCGGTTTCGGCAACCGGTTTCACCGAATAATCGAATGCCGGATCGTCACGGTACTGTTGTAAAAAGTTTTCTCCGGGAGTACGTTCCCGATAAGCGATCCGACCAGAAACCGATACCGACTCCGCCGAAACCGAAGCAGCATACCCCTCTCCCCGTCCCACAAGCAGAACGACGACAAAAACAATATATTCAATGCATTTCTTCACGCTCCGGCATTTGTTTATCCCTATTCCCGATCTGTCCGATCTTACTCAACAGACCGGTATGTTCTTTCTGTTCCAGATAAGTGAAGAACCGGACTGCAATACCCACCACGGAGATCAGTTGCAACAGGCTTTGTCCCAGGTTTGCGAACAAAAGACTAAAAGTCGTTTCGTAAATTCCAGGAAGCTGCTGGGTAAAAGTAGTCTTAAAAGTCAATACCAGGTAGGGAATGGAAAAAATATAAGAAAGCCCGCCGACAATCAACTGTAAAACGATCACATACCCGAAGAAATTCCACCACTTTCCCTTCAACAACTCTCTCGAACCGCTCATTCCCGCCGAAATCGACCGGTTTTCCAGTATCATATAATAGAATACGAAACCAAAAACGACTCCCAGATAAACCCCGGGAGCAATAAAGAGTATCGTACCGAAAACAACCATCAGCAAATAGATAACCGCCCACAACAGGGATTTACCCAGATTACGCCACATCACTTGCCAAACCTCTCCCGGAGTGATTCTTGCCTCGTCGGCCGCAGCAACTTTATCCTGATAAACACGAATATAAGCGATACCGATCAGCGCCATCCAGAAATAGATCACCATCGTCGAAAGATTGGTCAACAGGCTATTGGTCAGCATATCGAGCGGCGATCCGGCGTATTGATCAGGCTGTACGATCGCAATCAAGCTCTCACGAGCCGAATAGCTCATAAAAAACAATCCGATAAAAATAACAGGCAGGGCAATCACCGCAAAAGACCTCAGCAAAGGCTTAAATTCCTGTTTAATAAAATTAAAAGTCAGGGTAATCGAATCACTGAACCCACGTACCTGATTAAAATTAATCTTTTCCATTCACATGTATATTTAAAATATCAATCAATCTATTTCTCCTTCGTTCAACTTCTGTCTGCGCCCGATGATCACAGGATAAACGATAAAATAACCGATCACGCCGACAGCCGAAATCCCGATACAGAGTGCACCGACGACAGGCATAGCATCTGCATAACGGGTAATATAACTCTCGATCACGCCGGCCAGAATAAAAAAGGGAACTAATCCCGCTACGATCTTCACCCCACGAACAGCTCCCCGCCTGAAAGAAAACAAACGGGGATAAGTCCCGGGAAACAAAAAGCTATTCCCCATAATCAGACCGGCAGCTCCGGCAATAATAACCGAAGTAATCTCGAAAGTACCGTGTGCCCATACCGACATGACGGAGTGGGCCAATAAACCGTATTTATAGAAAAAATATTCGAAAGCACCGATCATCATCCCGTTCGAGAAAAGGATCCACAAAGTTCCGGCCGAAAAAAATAACCCGAAAGCAAAAGCGATAAAAGACACCCGGATATTGTTCGTCGTAATCCGCAAAAACATCTCCCATTCGTCTCCCTGGTTATAAACGCCCATCGGTTTACCGGAAGTGATATTATCGATGGTCATATTCACATAAGTATCTCCCAAAATCAAGCGGATGAACGACTCATCGTGAGCAGCTGAAAATACCCCGACAAAAGCCGACAACACGAAAAAGAAAAAGGCAAAAAGTAAGGTTTTGTATTCGCTGGCCAACAGTAAAGGCAATTCTTGTTTCCAAAAATACCATATCGGTTTATTTTTCCGCACAGGCCGCGAGTTGATATCGGTTTGATAACCGGCAATCAGCTGGTTCAGGTAGCGTTCCACCTCGCTTCCCGGATAAAAAGTACGGGCATAAGCCAGATCATCGGACAATTCGATAAAATTAGCAGCCAAATGCTCCGCATCCGGTTGCTGTCCGTTTTCCATATTTTTCCATTTATCTTTATTGCGTGAAATAAACCGGGCTTCTTTCATACTCTCAGTTAAACAGCATAAAAGTATATTTTTTTCAGAAAAAAACATATGTTTGCAAGATAAAATAGAATATAAATTCAACTTATATGGATATATCTATACGTACTGCCCAGCACGTCAATATTGCATACCAGCCGGCAGGATTGGTGAACCGGATAGGGGCAACCCTCATCGACCTGGCTTTCTTAGGCGGAATATACATACTCTGTTTCACCCTGGCTTCCCTCAGTAGTATTTTCAGGAACACCACGACAGCCATTATCTTATTGGTCATTTTAATGTGTTACCATTTTGTTTGTGAATACTTTTTTCATGGCAGGAGTCTGGGTAAACTAACTTTACATTTAAGGGTCGTACGGCTCGACGGCCGAAAGCTCTCTTTCTGGAATTGTCTGTTGCGCTGGATATTGCGTCTGGTAGACATCAGTGCCAGTATGGGTATTCTTGCTATGCTGAGCATTATCATCAGTTCGAAAATGCAGCGTCTCGGGGATTTGGCAGCAGGTACCACGGTCATTCATGAAAAAAAGGACACCGATCTGAGACGGATCAGTTTTTTCGAAACACCGGAATCTTACCAGCCGACTTTTCCCCAAATCGCTATGCTTTCGGATAAAGACATGGCCATTGTCCGGGAAGTGTTCCGGGAATTCGAAAAAAACAAAGAGTATAAACTCCTGGAGCCTTTATCGGCTAAGATCAAGGAATTGACCGGAATAGAAACTCATATGAATAATTTACAATTCATCCAAACTATATTGACGGACTATATTCATTTGACGAAATAAATTTGGTAGTTATATACATATTTACACTTATAAACCTACATTTAGGATAAACATGTATATAAATACCATAAATTTTATGAATTATTAAGTTTTGATCAGACACCGATATCAAATTCAAAAAAAATTCCAATCAGACGTAACCGATTCCCAAAATATGTATATTTGCATAATCTAATCAAGATTTAGGTGTGCATCATTACTTTTATAACTAAAAACTAAAAATTATGATTGGTTCTATTATTTATCTTGCGATTGTCGTGATCGTCATCGCAGGCATGTGGAAAACATTTGAAAAGGCCGGGCAGCCGGGTTGGGGATGTATCATTCCGATTTACAACATCTATCTGATGACTAAGATAGCAGCCAAACCGGCCTGGTGGGTGATCATGTTTTTCATTCCGTTGGTAAATATTGTATTCGCTATCATGCTTTACAATGAAATAGCCAAAAAATTCGGTCAGGGAATCGGCTTTACCATCGGTCTGATTCTTTTACCTTTCGTTTTCTTCCCGATTTTAGGTTTCGGTGATTACACTTATCAAAATGAAGTAGCCGCTCAATAATCTTTCGGAGCCATAATAAAAAAGGCTGGCAGAAAAGTAAAATTTTGGGAATGACCCCTAAAAGTTGGATACAAAACTTTTAGGGGTCATTTCAAAACTCTTCCTTAGTTAAATTACATCTATTTCACTTTTCAAAATAGCCAGTATTATTTCACACAATCCAACGCAAACGAACGACATTCCCCCGGATGCATTGAAAAATAGTTTTCTCCAAACAGCTCAGAATGAAATCCATAAGCGATTCACTTGGCATTTTGATCCCTTTTTTCTATATTTGCAACCTCAAAATAAAATTATAATCAAAAAAATACAGAATCAATGGCAACAACAGCAGATTTCCGTAACGGACTATGTATTGTATTCAAAGACGATTTATATACAATCGTACAGTTTCAGCATGTAAAACCCGGTAAAGGTCCGGCATTCGTGAGAACCAAGCTGAGAAACGTAAAAACCGGCCGTATACTTGAAAACACATTCACCTCTGGAGTTAAAATCGACACGGCCCGTATCGAAAGACGTCCGTATCAATTCCTGTACAAAGAAGGCGAAGACTATGTGATGATGCATACCGAGACTTTCGAACAGGTAAACATCCCGGAAGAACTGATCAATGCCCCTCAATTTCTGAAAGAAGGAGATGCAGTAGAAATGGTTGTACATGCCGATACCGAAACTCCGTTGTATGTCGAGTTGATGCCGAGTGTCGTGTTGGAAGTGACCTATACCGAACCGGGCTTGAAAGGCGATACCGCTTCATCTACCGCACTGAAACCGGCAGAAGTGGAAACCGGCGCCAAAGTAATGGTTCCCCTGTTCATTGAAATGGGAGAAAAAATCCGGATTTCGACAGCCGATGGCTCTTATGTTGAAAGAGTAAGATAATTCATAATTACGATTTACGATTTACGTTCAGAATCGATTGTAAATCGTAAATCTTAAATTTCTATATTTCCGTCAGCTTCTTTCGATAAGATATCGATAACAATTTTAGCCGCATTTTGTTCGGCTTCTTTTTTGGAAGTACCTTCCCCTTTTCCTTTTTCTTCCTCGCTAAGCATCACGGTGCAACAGAATTTACGACGTCCGCGAGCCACTTCGTCTGTCTGGAAATGGATATCGACTTTATTTTTTTGTCCCCATTCGATCAGGCGGCTTTTGTAGTTGGTGTCGATCGTCACCAGATCTTTGATATCGAAGAAATTGGGAAAGATAAACTTCTCGATAAACCGTTTGGTATTAACGAATCCCTGATCCAGAAACATCGCCCCGATAAAAGCTTCGAATACATCTCCGTAAATATGTTTATTCCGGGAGATATCCGATTTTGCGACGACAGCTTTATCCAGACCGATATTAATGGCCAATTCATTCAAAGATTCGCGGCTGACTACTTTAGAACGGACACGGGTAAGAAAACCTTCGTCCTTTTTAGGAAAGAATTTATACAATAATTCAGCGACAATAGCTCCCAGGACGGCATCTCCTAAAAACTCCAGACGTTCGTAATTGAGCACAACCCCTTTGGAAGTCATCTTCGATGCCGACTTATGCAGCAGAGCCAAACGATACAGACTCTTATTGTTGGGCACAAAGCCGATCTGAGAAATAGACAATCCATAAAACTTCCCGTTACGATTCAGGTAAAGTCTTATGGATTGAATGATTTGCCTAATCACAGCCCTAAAGAATTTAGTATGTGATTATTTTTTGATTACGACACATGCATTGTGTCCACCGAAGCCAAAAGTATTGCTTATGGCCACTTTCACTTCCCTCTTTTGCGGCTCGTTGAACGTAAAATTCAATTTCGGATCGAGCTCCGGAGCCAAAGTATGGAAATTAATCGTCGGAGGAACAATATCATTCTTTACAGCCAACGTACAAGCGATCGCTTCTACAGCACCGGCAGCCCCCAAAAGGTGACCTGTCATAGATTTCGTAGAACTGATATTCAACTTGTAAGCATGCTCGCCAAACGCTTTCAGGATAGCTGTCGGTTCGGAGATATCTCCCAACCCGGTCGAAGTACCGTGTACATTGATATAATCGATATCTTCGGGTTTCATACCTGCATCTTCAAGAGCCAGCAACATCACTTCATAGGCCCCGTCCGGATCCGGAGCGGTCATATGATAAGCGTCGCAGTTTCCGGCACCCCCTGCAATCTCTGCATAGATATGTGCACCTCTGGCCACAGCATGTTCATACTCTTCAAGAATCAGGGCAGCTCCACCTTCACCGATCACAAAACCATCCCGGTCTGCATCGAAAGGACGGGAAGCTGTCTTCGGGTCATCGTTGCGGGTTGAAAGGGCTTTCATCGAATTGAAACCACCTACACCAGGAACGGTGACAGCAGCTTCAGAACCACCGGCAACAATGGCATCAGCTTTTCCTAAGCGAATTAAGTTCAATGCATCAACAATAGCGTGAGCCGACGATGCACATGCAGAGACCGTCGTATAGTTCGGACCTTTCAATCCGTTTTCTATAGCGATCATGGCTCCTCCCATGTTAGCGATCATCTTAGGTATAAAAAAAGGATTGAATCGAGGCGTACCATCTCCTTTCGAGAAAGTATCACACTCCTCGAAAAAAGTCTGCAAGCCACCGATTCCTGCTCCCCATATTACACCTATCCGCTTTTTGTTCGCTGTTTCCAGGTCCAAACCCGAATCTTTAAGCGCCTCTCTTGCAGCGATGATACCGAATTGAGTATAAAGATCCATCTTCCGAACTTCTTTCTTATCGAAATATCCGGTCGGTTCGTAATTTTTCACCTCACAAGCAAACTGTGTGCGGAATTTTGATGCATCGAAACGAGTAATAGGACCGGCGCCACTGACGCCTTTCAATAAATTGTCCCAAAACTCAGGCACATTATGACCTAAAGGGTTGATTGTTCCAAGACCTGTAATTACTACTCGTTTCAAATCCATAAAAACAATATTAAATTACTTTGCGTTAGCTTCCACGTAAGAGATAGCATCACCTACAGTAACAATTTTTTCTGCTTGATCATCCGGAATAGTAATATTGAATTCTTTTTCCAGTTCCATAATCAGCTCAACAGTATCCAAAGAGTCGGCACCCAGATCATTTGTGAAGGTAGCTTCGGGTTTAACTTCTGATGCATCTACACCTAATTTCTCTTCAATAATCCGTTGTACTCTTTCAGTAATGTCAGACATAGCTTAAAATTTTAATTAGACATTCTTTTTACTTTAACACTCTATGCAACAAGATTTGCATAATTATCTAAATTCAGATGGCAAATTTAGACTTTATTTTTTTCACTAAAAAATTTTTTGCCAAGAATAAACTTTTATTACCTTTATCGTCTTGATTTTTAAATGCTTACACCATGAAAAAAATAGCAATATTTGCCTCAGGATCAGGTTCTAACGCTGAAAATATCATTCAATATTTTGCTCAAAAACCGCAATTCTGCGTAAAATCTGTCTTTTGTAATGTCCCGGATGCTTATGTTCTGGAACGGGCAAAAAAATACAATGTTCCGACCCTTGTTTTTAACCGGTCAGAACTTCGTGACCCGGAGAAAATGCTGCACCAATTACAGGCAGACGGGATCGATTTTATCATATTGGCCGGTTTTTTATGGTTAATGCCAGCTTGTATAACAGCTGCCTTCCCAAACCGGATCATCAATATCCATCCGGCCCTTCTCCCGGCCTACGGCGGTAAAGGTATGTACGGTCACCATGTACACGAGGCCGTTATTGCAGCCGGCGAAAAGGAAAGCGGCATCACCATTCATTATGTCAATGATCACTACGACCAGGGCGCTATCATCTTTCAGGCCAAATGCCCGGTGCTCCCGACAGACACCCCCGACGACCTTGCCGCCCGGGTACATGAATTGGAATACCGGTATTTCCCGCAGATCATCGAAGAGACGATTTTGAAACAGGAGGTCTGAGTAAACCTTGCCATTCCCCGCAAGTCACCTGAAAATGAACTAAAAAAATAGTGTGTCAAAAATTTTTGACACACTATATCAATAATCAGGCAAATTATGTCTCATTCCGGCAATCGCCCGGTCTGCCTGTCAGGAAATCTCCAGATGTAACGTCCTGCTGGCTGTCTTGCCATCTGCACTAGTTGCAAAACAATAAGCCATAACAGCGCCACTCCACAAATCAGAGACTTCGATTACCGTTTCTCCGGCTTCACCGCGCTGCCCTATTGGCACCAGACGCGTAAACAGCTGTTCGGTATCCAGAAGCAGCACATACACAACATCATCCGGATGGCAGTTGCTTTCTGCCGGCATCTCCGGATAGCTTGCTGTATAGGTCTGCGACTCCTGGTCGTAGGTCAGCGTCACCTCCGGCGGATAAAGACTACCGTTCGAAAATTGGAGTTTTTCAAAATCGATCTCAATGCCTTCATCTGTTTTACGGAAACATTCTTTGTTCGCCGAATGCCAGGCATTCTTAGGCGTTATTCCCCGTTTCCGCTGAGGAAAACCCACTTTGGCGATTTCCTTCATTTGCCCCGCCATTTGCGAGGCGGATTTGAATCTGGCCTTCACTTCTGCCTGCAAGGGAGTATTGGATTTATATTCGCTCTTACTCAAAGACCTGACATAATTTACGCCATCCTTTATATAATAAGCGACACCACCAACCTTGCTCACATAAGCACCGGCCAGATCCGGCTTAATCTTTCCCATAATTTTCTCAATTTATGGGGTTTGACATCACCTGCTCCGTCCTTCCAGACAAAACAGATATTCATTTTTTTCGACAGTCCCAAGACTGTCTTCAAAACAGTTGACCAAGTAGGATACGACTGCGCACCATCATATAACCTACCCGCAACCGTCAAAGGAATCTATTCACCCCATGAACTGTTTTCCGACAAGCACAGAACAAGGGAGATTACATTCCGTATTGGATCCAACATATAAAAGAGCGTAGAATTCCGCCTGACTTACGATTGTCTTATTGTAGCGGTTTTTTCCTGTTGCAAAAATAGGGTAAAACATCGGATATTTTCAAAAAAAATCCCCTATTTTTCTTTCCGGAACAACAAAATAATTATATGATTATCAATACCATATAGAATAGTAGCACCTGCATCGGCATCTGTCAGAACAGCAGCCGGAAATACCTGTTTTTTCGCTCCGGTATCATCTCCCGCATCACCACCGGCATCATTTTCTGCACCACCATCTGCATTTCTCCGCCATCCCCCACTCCATCTTCCCCCCTTCCATATCTTTTTTTAATTCATTCAACAATCAATTTACCTAAACATTTGCAGATGTGAAAAATATCTTATATTTGTGACATTGTGTACAAGTTGTCACAAAATATATTAATTGATATCCATGTCTGAATCGAACAAACTGAATACTGAAGAAATTGTAAAGCAAAATTCTGTTTCATATCCAGGTATAAGTTCAAAATATTAGGATGATTTTCCGGAAGATTTTGTTTTGTATATAGAAACGTCTTATGATATACAGGAGAATCAACTCATTGCCCATAATTTGGATGAAATTCAAAAAATCTACGCGGCTCATAATTTAAATTTTTTGTATTTACCCTTGTTGGTACAGGATGAAGCCAATGTTTTCTGACGTATTTATCCCGGTGCGGAACTCAACTGCACGATTTGTCCGGAAAATATAACTTCGGTTATTACAGCCAGCTTGTTTGCAGACCTGCATGTTTCAAAGGACATGCAAGGGGCAATGCTCCTGGCCCGTTCATCTCAGTGGGATAGACGGAATAAGGATTTTGAACTTACCCCTTTGAGATGTGGCATTCCCATCAGAGAATTGTTTCAGGCTCATGCCCGGATGCACGCTTTCTATGATGTTAACACGAAATATAGTAAAATTCTCACTGATGGAGAGCCCGAGGAAGAGACAGATCCGGAAATGCGCTTTGATACGGAAATCAGTAAAGTCATTTCGGAAATAGACGAACGGATTCGTTTTCTGAAAGGAAAAGGATTATTCCGCCTGCTGTCCGATACAATTGCTCCCATGCTGAAATCCAAACCAAGCCGGCTTCGTGTGACCGAAGATTTCAGGTTGTTTTTTCCGGATTACAACAACATGGAGATCTCCCTGAATCTCTTGCCGAAGGTCGTTTATTTCTTGTTTTTACGCCATCCGGAAGGCATATTCATTAAAAATTTATCTCTGTACCGTCATGAACTGACTCAAATCTACCGCCTGTTATCCCATCGGGACAATTTGGAGGACATGAACGAAAGCATCCGTAAACTCACCGACCCGTCCGACAATTCCATTTATGAAAAATGTTCCCGGATAAAACGGGAGTTTCTTCAGAAAATGAGCGACGACCTGGTACAAAACTACTATATAAAAGGTTATGAATGGCACCCAAAACAAATTAACCTGTCACGCACATTGGTAGAGTTGCCGGATACTCTGAAAAATATACAAATACCCAAAGAAATACAGATGAATATCATGGTGTCTCATACCTATCAACTTCTGTCAAAAATGAACCGGTGATTTTTCATTGCCAGGAAAGGGAATATCGCCGAAATCCCTGAAAAAACTTTTGCAAGTCTTGCAAAAAATACATCTGCACCCAACTGTTTCCTATTTTTACCCTACTAATTAAAAACAGTCACCCTTAACCGTTTGCATAATGTTTAAATTTGTTTATATTTGTCATGTTGTTGGGCTAAAGACCTGACAGCGGACATATTAAATGAAGCGTTTAGCTTATCCTTGATAGAAAATTCGCCAAAATTTTAAGTAGAAGGATAACAGTACAAACGTTCATGCTTGCCATATATGCAATTCTGCAATATATCGGTCAGCGTGGGGTGACTGTTTATTTCTACAAGGTGTTTGGCGATACCTCTATCAGATAAACTGGAAATTCCCACGCTTCTTTTTAGTTGTAAAATCAATTGTTTGGGAATTTGAGGTACTAAATCAATTAGTGTATGGTAAAAAAATTTTTTATTGTTATCCTTGTACTTATGATTCTAATGTCATGCAGGGCATTTCGGTTTCAGCCTATGGACATTCCACAAAAGCAACTGCCACCACTGAAAAGTCAAATTAGCGTTATAACTGAAGGTGCTATGCCTAATGTAATTTTATCATTAACAGAAACGAGAGGTATCTCCTCTGCTGTGTTAAAAGCACTTTGTTCTTCCGAAGGGGACTTCCAGGGGTCTATAAAATGTGATGTTAGGTTAAGTCGAAAAACTTCTTCTGCGATTTGGGAATTCACCTGTTATATGTTTTGCGGTTTATTTAATATTATCGGCTTACCTGCTGGTGTATACAAAAATCAAGCGGATGTCGTCATTCGTATTTATGATTTATCAGGTAATCATATTGGCACCTACCAAGGGGTTGGATTCGATAAAAGAACTATTGCCTGCTATTATGGCTATAGTATAAAGAATACTACTCGGACATCAGTAGAACAAGCACTTGTAAATGCCATGGGCGAGGTATCAAACAAAATCCAAAGGGATTATACATACATCACGGCAATGCTTGATAAAAATATCGAACAATTGAAAAAAGAGAAAAAAGAACTGGAGCTTGACTTTGAGATCAGACGCAAAAATTAATACCAAATTATTATGAAAACAATATTTACTTTGCTGCTCATATTTGCAGTTTGTTGTTCATTGAACGCACAAAATCTGAATAAACATCTGAATGTAGACGTAAATATCAAAAAAAAGCCGAAACTCAAGTACTCAAACCTTTCCTATTCTAAATCTCCTGAAGTCAAACCTCTTGACTTAAGTAGTTTCAAGGAAGCCGGCAATGCTATCATTGAAACTGCTGATGCTTTACAAAAAAGAGCTTTGACAAATGAGAATAAGGCGCATGAATTTTTAAACAAGGTAATGACTTTGGAAGTTCCTGAAAATTGTGAAGAATACAAGAAAGCTTTAATCAGGGATGTAATCAGAGCGCGGGACAATTATATTGAAGAAAAAGAATATATCATATTTGCAGATGATATTGATCATATTATGTATCAAGCCTATTTACAGAGTCCAAACCTAAAACGTATCAAAAATCAGATTACATTGAACGAATTGGAACACAAGTATACAGAACAAATACACGGACAGGTAATTAATGGTATACTGGAACAAGAAATAAAAGAAATGTGCCAGGTCGTTATTCCGGTCTTAAAAGAATTGAAAACAGAACATATAGATTCTATTTGCTTTGATTTGATCACCGTTTTATCATTGGAAGGATATATAAAGGGGTCTAATAATTATTTGGGTATCAAGCAACAGACAAGTATTCGGGCTGTCAAACGTACTGATTTCCCTGATTTGCCTGCGAAATATCTTTCTGTCCGTGATTTTACATTAGATTTCTATGATTTATACGTGAAAAAAAACGTTGGAATTTTTGAGGAAACGGCAGCAATTAATCTATATCGTAAATTAATCAAGAAATATTATTCACCACAGATTGTTCAAGCGATATTGAACCTATGAAAATGGAAATGTTTCTGCATTCGGCTTGTAGTTTATTTTGTAAATTGGGAAAAGCATGAACAAAGAACAGTTAGAACAGATGCCCATGTCTGAATTGGAGCAATATATCCAAAGTCATCCGTATGGTCAGTATTATAAATATATGACTGCCTGGTATGTTTATGCCCGTCGCTTGCTAAACGGTAACGGATGCCCGAAAGATCCGGGGAAAGCCTTGGACTATTTCGAAGAACTTGCTGCCGCCCAACACAATTCGGCTGCATTACAAGCCGGGAAATGCTATTATCAAGGTATCGGGACTTCTTGTGACTACCATGAGGCATTGAAATACTTTGAACAAGTAAGTAATTGGCCAGATTACACCTCAAGGGAAGGGCATTTATGGAAAGGGAAATGTTTGTTAAAAATGAAAAACAGAGAACAAGAAGCGGTTAATTGCTTTAAGCAGGTTATGCAAGGTATCAAAACACCCAAACAAATACAATATGCGAAACTGAAAGTAAAAAATGAAGCACAATACTTACTGGGCATGTGCTACTATTACGGAATCGGAGTGAAAGAGAACAAAGAAACCGCAGTCCAACACCTGAAAAAAGCTGCGTTAGGTAACGATGCAAACCTGACAGCACAATACTACCTTGCCCATTGCTACCAAAACGGTATTGGAACAGAGGTAAATCCCGAAAGGGCTGAACATTGGCGGTCTATGTGTTTTGAACAAAATTACAAGAAATTGGCGAATGAAATGGAAGAAGTATTGGGTATAACGTTAAAAGATATTTGTAAAGAAAGATAGCATTAATATCAATTTATAAATGTAAAACTATGGGTTTTAATGAATTAATAACAGCAGCACAAACGGGAGATGCATACGCTCAATTTGAGTTAGGAAGTAGTTATTATTATGGTAATGGTACACCTATAGATAAAATGAAAGCTGTGGAATGGTGGAAAAAAGCGGCAGAACAAGGTCATGTACATGCTCAATTCGAGTTAGCTATACATTATAATTTGGGTATAGGTGTACCCGAAAATCCAGCAAAAGCTACTGAATGGTTAGAAAAAACAGCAAAAAAATGGACACTCAAGTGCGCAAATTGTTTTAGGACTTCATTATTACCAAGGTAAAGGAGTACCTAAAAGTAAAGAGAAAGCCATAGAATGGTGGAGAAGAGTACTTGAAAAAGGAAATACAGAAGATGAGAGAATGTTGAAAAATGTTTTTTAACATAATATAATTAAATAGGAATATGAAAAAAATAGGAATGCTTGGTTATGGCATATTGCTTATGTGCATGACCGCCTGTTCTCATGCTGATATCACAATGAAGACGGATAAAGTAGAGTTTGTGGAGTTTTATTTATCGGGAACGGAAGCGGATGAACCAATTCTGATAGATTGGGGGGATGGTAGTGTAAATGAATATGCGGGTGGTGGTAAAATAGAACATAAATATGCTGTTCAAGAATCTTATGTTATTAAAATCACTGGGAAAATTCGTCTATTAGATTGTTATAATACTCGTTCTTATGACTGTAAATTACTTTCTTTAGATGCAAGTGGGAATACAACTTTAAAGGTGTTGAAGTGTGATGGTACAGGAGTAAATTCTTTGAATGTAGCTAATTGTACATCTTTGTATGAGTTGAGATGTGGTTCCAACAATTTTACATCTTTGGATGTCAGTAAAAATCCTGCTTTAGAAGAGGTAGATTGTGGTGGAAACAAATTGATTTTTTTGGATGTTAGTAAGAATTTGGTTTTAAGAGAATTAAAATGTGCTGCAAATTTACTGACCTCATTAGATGTTTCTAAAATACAGACGTTGGAACTTCTTTGGTGCTTTAGTAATCAACTAAGTATTTTGGATGTCAGTAACAATAAGAATTTATCTGACTTAGATTGTCGTAAAAATCAGCTGAAAAATATAGATGTCAGAAGTAATACGAAATTAAATAGTTTAGATTGTTCAGAGAATAGTCTAATGGAATTGGATATCAGGAGGAATCCGAAATTAAGGCATGTGCATTGTTCCGATAATAATTTATCCGCTTCTGCCTTGAATCAAATTTACGAGAATTTGCCTAAACCACCAGCACCATATTCTGCCCAAGATCCCTTAGGTTTATCTACTATGGTAGGTAGTTACACTTTAGACATAAGGAATAATCCTGGAACAGTTGCTAGTAATAGAGACATTGCTAAAAATAAAGGTTGGGAAGTTTGGGGGTATGAACGTTGAGTTCTTATGGCATATAAATAGGTATGGTTATGAAGTATAAATGGATTCTGTTCGGAGTGGGTTCGGTTGTTGCAGTTGTTTTGTGTTGGGTATTTGGAGTATTTATCTGTTATGACAGAATTGAGTTAACAGTAAGGGTAGGCAAAGTTACTAATATTTTTCAGTCTGATGCTTCTTCCTCAAAGGTGGTTTTGTTGAAAATAAAAAGTAGCGGAAATTTGAGGATAGACTGGGGAGATGGAGTGGTAGATGACGTGGTAATTGATAGTTGCAAGCATACGTATGAGGATGATGGAAATTATAATATATCTATTCGTGGAGAAAACATATCTCATTTCACAGCATGGAAGGTTGGAATGGAAAAACTGAAACTTACTCATTGTCCTTTTTTAGAGCAACTTTTTTGTTATGATAATTATTTGGAAGAATTGGATTTGAGTGGTTGCCACCTATTAAAAGTTGTGAATTGTGGTAAAAATCGACTTATCGAATTGGATTTTTCTTTCTGTCCTGCTTTAAATTATTTGTATTGTTCCGAAAATTACTTGATTTCTTTGAATTTATCCAACAATGAAAATCTAAGCACATTAGTCTGTAGTTTCAATCAGCTCAAAACATTGAATGTGGATAAATGTAGGTGTTTAACTATATTGGATTGTTTATATAATGATGTAACCTCTTTGAATGTAAAAGATTGCCCTCTCTTGCAAAATTTGACATGTGCTGAAAATCGTTTGAAAGTTTTAGAATTGCCAGCAGAAGCATCATTAACGAATTTAAATTGTAATTACAATGAATTAAAAGAATTGGATTTAAAATCTATAACCTTATTGAAATTAGAATGTAAAAACAACCAGTTGAAAAGATTGAATTTACAATGCCCGTCTTTATTATATATCAACTGTTCTAATAACAATTTGAGGATATTGGACTTATCGGATTGCCCTTCCATTCTGGCTGCCGACCGCCAAGGAAATCCCTTGCAAAATATTTTAAGATAAATTAAAATTTAAAGATTATGAAAAGAAATTATTTCGTATTTGCTATCACATTATTAGGCATGTATCATACCACTTGTGGGCAAGAAGTTCATACAATTTTCAACTTAAAAAACCAAATGGTTACGTACGATACTTTGACCACAGAAAGAGCAAATGCACAGGGGCTCACATTAAAATTGCAACAAGCCTGCGACTCATTAGGATTGGATATTGATTCAAAAGCTTTCATGGTTGCGTTTGCACAAATCCGTACAAAGAATTTTACAGCATCTTGTTGCAAATACAACAATATCTTCAAAGTCACAAAAGTAATACAATACGATGTTAGTAAAATTTCACGCCCTATTACTTTTAAAAATCCTCAGAATATTCCAAATATAGGTTGGAGTTTTTCAAGTATTTATGATGCTGTTTACAACATATGTACCATAGCTATGTTTAATTTACAAAAAAACACAACTGCAAAACCGCTCTCTCATAAATTACAAATAACAACTCAAGATATTATGAATGCTTTAGTGCAAGCAACCCAAAATTCTTTAACAGAACAAGAAGTAAAAGAAATTAAAGAGATTTACCCAATCATCTTCGAAATGTATAAAATTATGGACGATCCAAATAAATTAAAATCCCTGCTGAATCTTTAAAATAAAATCAAGTCATGAAAACAGTCCTGAAATAGCATTCAATTCAATACAGATCCTATATTTCCGTTATGCAAAATCCTTATTTAAAAGAAAAACTATGAAAGGCATATTTTCAATTTTGACGACATTAACCATGTTGCTAACATCAAGTGTGTGTGTTGCCCAACGTTACCAAAGGAGTTTTGAAATCTTCGGTTTTCCGGATGGAGAGCAGATGGGTGATTCTTTGAAGATAGCCATTCCTTTACTTCTCATCGGACTTTTTTTTGTATTTGTAATAGCCAAAGGAAATAAAGGCAGCAAAACAAAAGATACGCTGGGATGCATAGGATGGATAATCCTATTGATAGGAGTTTTTTTCTTATTCCCATTGTTAATATGGGTGGAAGGTATTGTGGCATCAATCTGGAACATTTTACTCGTCATAGGAATTGTTATCGTCATTATCGGAGTTATAAAAGGGAAGCAGAAGCATGATATATAAAATAACAACTTAAGTTAATATGATCAGCCTTAAAACCAACAAACAATGAAACGAATCACTACAACCTTTTTTATATGTCTGTTATTAGGCATAACATCTCTCCATGCCGAAAGAGACAACCACACACAGAGAACACCGGAAAAACAACCGGAATTCATAACCGGTTTCAGATACCTTCCCCCGGGGTGCGAATGCTTTGCCGACATGTTCAAATACAAAGTCATCGACTTTCCTGGCTTTTCAACACAAGATACCCTCTATTTCAAAAAATACACCCGCCCCATAAAAGGCTATACAGTCAGGGAGATACATGCCCTGAACGGTAATCGCTGTAACGCATATGTCCTGTGCTTTGAAAAAGGGAACAAAAAATTCTTTGTCGGTGGTAAAGGGTGCGGATATGCGGAAATATGTACGAAAGACAGAACACACAGGGTTGACAGTATGGATTACTGGGGAGTTCCGGGTGGAAACACCATCACCCCCCATTCTTTTAAATATCTGAAAGAAGAAGAAGGCGAATATCGTGATATTTGCCTCAAAGCTTACAATTTGCATTTTGATTCTGCAAAAAAATATACAGAATACGGATCTTCTACAACTCTTACCTTCTGTTTTACAGACATAGATGTGGACGGGAAAGACGAATTGATTATTTTCTCTCCTTATTGGGGTACTTGCGGGTTCCGAATCTATGACATTTGGGAAACTCCCCGGGACATCCGTTTAAAACCTGTTTCGAAAACGGACTTCGATGAAGCAAGGCGACTTTTAGTTGCACCGGAAGAAGGTGTCCTCCTTGTTTGGTGGAGAGGGTGTATAGTAAAATTTAAAATGCAAAAAAACGCTGATCATTCGGTTTCCGGATTCAAATACATCGACGAAGTTTGTTCCCCCGGACCTAGTGATTTTTTCCTGACCTACACCCTGGAAGAGCCGGATTAAGATAAACTACTTACCGATGCAGTTCAAATGCCTGCCATCTATTATTCACTTCTTATTCATCTATTAATTAACTATTAGTTTATTAATAGATAATAATTGGAATATTTGTAGATAATCATGTTTTTACTTACATTTGACAGTCAGGAAAAAGCAAGGAAAAGGTTTAAAATCCAGGAAATATGAAAGTAAAGGATCTGTCACAACCTCTGCTCAGCGGGCGGATGGGCAATCTGATTTATTATGTCCGTAACGGGGTGCAGTGTGTCCGGCGAGCGGAAGTACCGGGAAAAAAACGGAAGAAAGAACGGTCGGATCAGCAAAAAGGAGTGACAGGACGTTTCGCCATCGTACAGGCTTTTTATGCGGCCTATTGCCGCCAAGTGTCACGGGATATCTGGCGGGCAGCTGCCAGGGCGGAAGGAAAAATGGCGCACAACCTGTTCAACTCGACGAACTGCCGGTGTTTCAGCGGAGAGGGGAAGCTTGTGGATTTCGTCAATTTTACTTTTACGAAGGGGTCCCTGCTTTTGCCAAGGGGATTGAAGATAGAACAGGTTGAGGGGACAGAGAGGCGGTTCCGGGTGAGTTGGCAGGAAGAGCGCGAATGGGCCACAGCAACAGGGAGCGACCTCCTGCAAATAGGTGTATTGTACGATTCCCTGCCGTTAGGACCACGGCTGGCAGTGAGCGTATCGGGCAGGCGGCAGGATTTGTGCGGAGAATTCACACTGTCGGAACGGGCAACAGACGGCGCACACGTGTATTGCTTTTTTGCCCGCGAAGACGGAAGCGCTTATTCGGATTGTCAATATTTCCGGATCAGTGCCATCCCCTCTCATCCACAGCATACAACATGAATGTAATGAAGTGACCCGGAAAGAAAAAATCATCCGGCAATGGATTGTTCGGGAAGATGTTGTATTTTTGTTTACAAATTTAGCAGCTTACAAACGATGAAATTTACCCACTTCCACGTCCACTCGCAATATTCTATTCTCGACGGAGCAGCCAGTATTCCAGGCCTGATCGAAAAAGCCAAAGCCGACGGCCAGGCCGCACTAGCACTGACCGATCACGGCAATATGTTCGGGATAAAGTTGTTTTACGACACCTGCCGGCAAAAAGGAATCAAACCCATTTTAGGATGTGAAGCCTATGTCGCACGGGTATCCTTATATAATAAAGAAAAACCGGTCGACCGGTCGGGGGAACACCTGATTATTCTGGCCAAAAACCTCACCGGTTACCGCAATCTCGTCAAGCTCTGTTCGACGGCTTTTTGCGACGGTTTCTACTACCGTCCCCGTATCGATAAGGCCCAGCTCGAAAAACATCATGAGGGATTGATCATTTCCTCGGCTTGCCTGGGAGGAGAAATCGATCAGAAAATCATGGCCGGTGATCTGGAAGGAGCTGAAAAAGCAGCTCTATGGTACAAAAATCTGTTCGGCGAAGATTATTATCTGGAAGTGATGCGCCATCCGGCAGCGGATCCCAAACAAAGAGCCGAGATTTACGACAATCAGCAACGCTGTATTCAGGAGAAAATCAAAATAGCCAGGAAACTGAATATCAAACTTATCGCTACCAACGACGTGCATTTTCTCAATGAAGAAGATGCCGAAGCCCATGATCTGCTGATTTGCCTGAACACCCGGAAAGACATCGACGATCCGACCCGGATGCGGTATACCCGTCAGGAATGGTTTAAAACCACCCAGGAAATGATCGACCTTTTCCCTGATCTGCCCGAAGCCATCGAAAACACCCAGGAGATCACCGATAAAGTCGAGGAATACGAACTGGACTCCGATCCTTTAATGCCCGTTTTTCCCATTCCTCCCGAACTCGGTACGGAAGAAGAATACCGGCAAAAATTTTCCCAGGAAGACCTCTTCAACGAATTCACCCGCGACGAGAAAGGAAATGTCGTACTGACCGAAGAAGAAGCCAACAAAAAAATCAAAAAACTGGGCGGATACGACCGTTTATATCGTATCAAACTGGAAGCCGACTATCTGAAAGAGCTGACCATGAAAGGGGTTGTGAAACGCTATGGTGAAAATCCATCACCCGAGATCATGGAACGCATTATCTTCGAGCTGCATATCATGAAGACCATGGGTTTCCCGGGTTACTTCCTGATCGTGCAGGACTTTATCCAGGCTGCCCGGGATATGGGCGTGATTGTTGGACCGGGACGTGGATCGGCTGCCGGTAGTGCCGTCGCCTATTGCCTGGGTATCACGAATATCGACCCTATAAAATATGATCTGCTGTTCGAGCGTTTTCTGAATCCCGACCGTATTTCCCTGCCCGATATCGATGTGGATTTCGATGATGCAGGACGGCAACAGGTACTGGAGTGGGTAACGGAGAAATACGGAGCCGACAAAGTGTCGCACATCGTAACCTTCGGCAGTATGGCCGCCAAAATGGCCATTAAAGACGTAGCCCGGGTATTGAAACTGGAATTATCGGAAGCCAACCGGCTGGCTAAAATGGTTCCGGAAGCTCCGAAAATGACCCTGAAAAAAGCTTATAAGGAAAACCCGGATCTCGAGAAAGAGAAGCAATCTCTGAATCCACTGATTTCCAAAACGATACAATTTGCCGAGACCCTCGAAGGTTCTATCCGTCAAACCGGAGTACATGCCTGTGGTATCCTCATCAGCCGGGATCCGCTCACCGATCATATCCCGATCATGCCTACCGAAGGAGAAAGTCTGATGACTACCCAATACGACGGGCATTTCGTGGAACCGATCGGGCTGATCAAAATGGACTTTCTGGGTTTACGTACCCTCTCGATCATCAAGACTTGTCTCGACAATATCAAAAAATCGAAACATATCGTCCTGAATGAAAACGAAATTCCCCTGGACGACGAAGAAACCTTCAAGCTTTTCACCCGCGGAGATACCACCGGGCTGTTCCAGTTCGAGTCGCCCGGAATGAAAAAACACCTCCGCGCCCTCCAGCCCAACCGTTTCGAGGACCTGGTAGCCATGAACGCCCTGTATCGTCCGGGACCTATGGAGTATATCCCTTCCTTCATCCGGCGCAAACACGGCGAAGAACCCATTGAATACGACCATCCGATGATGGAGCCCTACCTGAAAGACACTTACGGCATTACCGTCTACCAGGAACAGGTGATGCTCCAATCCCGGGCCCTGGGACTGTTCACCCGGGGACAATCGGATACCCTCCGTAAAGCTATGGGTAAAAAGAAGTTCGAATTGCTGGCGGAATTGAAAGGCAAATTCGTCGAAGGTTGTAAAAACAATCCCGATTTTGTCCAGGGAGCCAAAGAAAAAGGAAAAGATGTCGAAGAACTGGTCAACAAAATCTGGGGAGACTGGGAGGCTTTCGCTTCTTATGCCTTCAACAAATCGCATTCCGTTTGTTACGCCTACATCGCTTATCAAACCGGTTTCCTGAAAGCCCATTATCCGGCAGAATTCATGGCAGCCAACTTAAGCAACAACCTCTCGGACATCACCAAAGTAACGGTTTTCATGGACGAATGTAAGCGAATGGGGTTGAGTGTACTGGCGCCGGATGTCAACGAATCTTACAATGACTTTACCGTAAACTCACATGGCCAGATCCGTTTCGGAATGGCCGCCATCAAGGGAGTGGGTGAAGCTGCCGTAGAAAAAATCATCGAAGAACGGGAGAAAAACGGACCTTATAAAGATGTATACGATTTCTTCGAACGAATCGACTATAAATCGGTCAATAAGAAAACAATCGAAAACCTGATTACTGCCGGCGGACTGGACAGTTTCGGATACCACCGGGCCCAATACCTGCACCTGGTAGACGCAACGACCACAGTACTGGATAACCTGGTGAACTACGGCCAGAAAAACCAGCAGGATTCCATGAACCTGCAAGCCACCCTATTCGGCGAACTGGACGGCTTCGAAGTCACCAAACCGAATATCCCCGACTGCGAACCCTGGCACGACTATGAGAAATCGAAAAAAGAAAAAGAGCTGATCGGTATTTACCTGACCTCCCATCCCCTCGATCCTTATAAGCTGGAAATGCAGTTGCTTTGCACGCCGGTAGAAGAACTCAACAGCGGCCTCGAAACTTTTAAAGGCAAAGAAATCAATATCGCCGGTATCATTACCGCCAAACGGGAAGGTAAAACCAAAACCGGGAAAGACTTCGGTATCCTGACCCTGGAGGATTTCAGCGGCACTTACGAACTGGCTTTCTTCGGAAAAGATTATACCGATTTCCGGCAATACTTTATCGACGAGACGGCGATTTATGTGAAAGGGAAAGTAGGGCCCAAATGGGGTAAAGAAGGAAACGAGCTTACTTTCACCATTCAAAAAGTGGGCTTATTGGAAGCACTGACCGAAAATGCAATCCGTTCGATCACTTTACAGGTCGATATTGAAAAACTGACCCTGGAAACGGTCACTGAAATACACGAGCTCTTTACAACCGATGTGAACAGCGAGAGTTATAAAGAAGCCCAGCAGAAAGCGGCCGAACAAAAGACACAGAAGAACAGCGATCCGGAGAATTTTGAAGAACCGGCAACGGTACAAAACGATATTCCCCTGAATTTCATGCTGTTCGACCGTCAGGGAAACAGTGTCAAAATGTTCTCCCGCACTTGTAAGATCAGGCGTTCCCGGGAATTGTACGAATATTTCGAAAACAACGATTCGATCAAAATGAAGATCAACTAGGATAAATTTTAACGTTCTATTATAAGATGAATACTTCGTATACAATAAAATTGTTGTAACTTAGCGGAGCAAAATGGAAATACCAACTTTTAAAAGATAAATACTATGGCAATAGCAGTTAATGATTCTAATTTTGAAGAGGTTGTACTGAAATCAGCACAACCTGTCCTGGTCGATTTCTGGGCAGAATGGTGTGGACCATGTAAAATGATGCTTCCCATTGTTGAAGAAATCTCTGAAGAATTTGCAGGAAAAATTACCGTTGCTAAGGTTGACGTCGACGGCAGCCCAAGCACAGCAGCTAAATTCGGTATCCGTAACATCCCGACTATCCTGTTCTTTAAAGACGGTAAAGTTGCTGATAAACAAGTAGGTGCAGTACCTAAGAATTCACTGGTCGAGAAAATCAACAAACTTCTTTAAATAATTGAAAAGAGGGTGTCCAAAAAGGCAAAATACCCCCTTGTAGAATCGGATATTTGATTTCAGTCTCCAATAGGGATACGAATAAATCGAGGGTGCCAAATAC
>NZ_CFKYFN010000057.1:0-5286 GCF_985060555.1 Odoribacter sp.
ATATTGACCTCCGTTTCGGTTGTTGGTTGACGAGTGACCGAAACGAAGGCGGCGGGGAGCGGCACCGGGGAATGACTTCGGGCCAACATGACCCGAAGCAGCCCCATAAGAACACAAAAGCGCCCGGGCGGCATGAAGCCACACGAACGCATGAAGTTACATATTCATTTATGTACTGTCTGATTTCACATTCATAACCAGACTGTCCCGGAGGGGGCGCTATGCTTTTTTTAATTGATGTAGGTCATGGGTACTATGAAAAGAGGCAAAAATAGACACGGCGGCAATCCTCCTTATATGCCGCCGTGGATTTACACGGTGTTAGGTCGTCGTTATTTTAAGGTAGACGAAAAGAAACGGCGGCTCTGAAAATCAAAGCCGCCGCTTCATAGGCGCGTGAAAATGTGTCTGCTGTACGACGGCTTTTTTTCTTTTGCCGTCGTCCGGCAGATTAACATATGAAACTATAATTCATTGATGGTTGCAGTAATCGACATATTGCGAATTCGTTTTGCCGGAGCATATACAGCTGCGATTGCCGCAATCGAGACAAACAGAAGAATAACGCCCAAAGAGATAATTGGGAACTGCCACACAGCAGATGGAAAATGCCCTGCAATAAGGAAATCATACAGCGATTTGCTAAGCGGCAAGCCAATAGCACAACCAACAACGCACCCCAAAACAGCATAGGTGAATGCTTCACAGGCAATCATTTTCGTCATTTGCCGTTCATCCATTCCTACTGCCCGCATAGCTCCATATTGCTTCATTCTGGCAGACACACTCATGGAAATGCTATTGACAATGTTCATTACCGTTACCAGTGCAATAATTGCCAAAAACGCATAAACACAGAAAACAAAAGCCATATAAGTTCCCGTAGTGCGCTCGTCGCGTTTATCTTGAAAGCTATATGTTTGATCTACGGAATTCTGGATTGCCTGAACATTTTCGTCCGTAACATCTCCCGTTGTTTGTATCAGCACAAGAGAATAACCTTCCTCTCCTGTCAAACGGACAAATGTTTCATCAGAGGTAATCAATGTGAGCTTTCCATTTGTCAATCCATTCTCACTAAATGGGTCGTTTTTTAACAGTCCGGCTATGGTAAGGGTTTCATCCCCAATCTGAACAGTGTCACCGATTTTCCATGTGCTGTCCTGATCGGATGTTGCCAAAACAAAATTGCTGTCCCTAAAAACTTTGGACAGATCACTCCCCCTTTTCAAAGCACTGTCTTTTTTCAGACATTGTAAATCAAAATCGTCATAAGAAATCAAATCGACTGTGCCAGAAAAGTTGGTGTCGTCGTTTAGTTTGGCAGAAACATCAAATACACTACGACGCCCGTAAACTTCCTTCACTCCATCCATTTCGCGGATGGTTGTAAGCAGTTCCCAAGGAATCGTATTACCGTCAGCACTTGCAATATCTATATCTGATGTGGCAGCCGACTGAGGAATCAGGTAATCCACAAAATCGACCATAATAGAAAAGCTCAAAAACAGGATGATGCTAAGTGCAAAAGAACCTGTCATCAGGAATAAATTTTTCTTCCCGGAGACCGCATGGCCGATACCGAGAAGGGCTTCAATCTTTCCGAATCCTGTATACTGGGAATGACGCATTGTTTTTCCGTGGTCTGCATTTCCAGACACCGCTGTGATAGGAGATACCTTCGCGGCATGTTTCGCCGGAGCATTTGCGGCGATCAGTACAGTAATCAGTCCAACAAAGATACCGCAGGCAATGCCAAAAATACTGATACCAAAGAGGGGAATATCAGAAAATTCTTCTCTGACTACAAAGCGCAGTACCGCACACAGCCCCCATGTTGTAACAACCCCTAAAATAAGACCGATGGGTACAGCCGTTTTGCACCAGTTCAATGCCTCCAGACGAACAAACCGAATAATCTGCTGCTTACTCATACCAATGCAACGCATCATTCCAAAAAATTTGGTTCTCTGGGCAACGCTACTGTTCATACTGCTGGAAATCATCAAAACGCCTGCAATCAAAATCAGCAGGAACAGAACAACCGCAACAGAAAGAAGGGTTTGCCCCATGGAACTGCCGAGCAAGTCTCCAATAGAGAAACTTCCATGCTTACCAACCAATCGGGCCTGTTCCATCCGAAAACCCATTTCTGCCATACTGAATACTGCTGTTACCATAAACACAGCAAATACAATGCAAAGCAGCGTCATACGATTTTGTCGGCGATGAACTTTAGCGGAGATGGGAATAAGACTAAGATAGCTTTTCATTCACGGCACCTCCCAAAATCAGTCAAAGTACCATCCGATACCTGTAATACCCGGTCTGCCGTTTGCGCAATACTGCGGTTATGGGTAATCATAATGATGGTCTGCTCGTATTTTTTCGATGTTTCTTTGAGCAATGCTATGACCTCACTGCTGTTTTGTGAGTCCAAATTTCCTGTTGGCTCGTCTGCCAGAATCAGAGAAGGACGGGTAATCAATGCGCGGCCAATCGCCACTCTCTGCTGTTGACCGCCGGAAAGCTGACTGGGTAAATGATTACGACGATCTTTCAAATTCAAAACCGTCAGCAGTTCCTCCAAATATCTCTTATCCGGCTTTTGATAATCCAACAACAGCGGAAAAATAATATTTTGTTCCACCGTCAACTCCGGGATAAGGTTAAACGCCTGAAAGATAAAGCCGATATTCCTCCGGCGGAAAACGGTCAGCTTTCGATCGTTCATGGCAAAAATGTCCTTGCCGTCAATCAGAACCTTGCCAGATGTTGGCGTGTCCAAAGCACCGATCATATTCAGCAGTGTACTTTTACCAGAACCGGATTCCCCGACGATTGCCACATACTCGCCCTTTGGAACAGAAAAGCTGACATCCTTTAATGCCTTGACAGCGGTTTCTCCGTTGCCATAGGTCTTACTGATATTTTTGACTTCTAATAAGTTCATAGTGTAAACACCTCTTTCTGAATGATTTTGCGATATAGGCAGGCTGTCTTTGTTTGTCCTGCCTATGTGTGAGAGAATAGCACCTGAATCTTACTGTAAGCCTACAGCCAGCCTACAATTTTGTAGGAATCAGAAAATTCATTGTGAAAGTTGTCCCGATACCTAATTCGCTGTCAACCTCAATGGTGCCGTTATGTGCTTCAACGATTGCCTTTGCCAAAGGTAATCCCAGTCCAATCCCTTGCTTGTCCTTAGAAAAACGACTGCGATAAAACCGCTTGAAGATGTGATGTATATCCTCTGGGTGGATGCCGCATCCATTATCCGTTATCACAATTTGGACACCAGACGGCAACTCGTTCCACGCAACACGAATTGTTGCACCACTTTCTGTATGGTCAAACGCATTTTTCACAATATTGTCGATTGCCTCATTCAACCAATCACGATCACAAAAAAGAGAAAGATGATCCGAGCCAGACAGAATGATTTCTTTCTTTTCCTGTCTGGCTCTATATGCAAAATGCAGTTCAATATCCCGCATCATATCTGCAACATTTTCTGCGTTCTTTTCCAAGACAATGGCTCCGGCATCCAATCTTGTAATCTTGAGCAGACTTTGCACCAGTGTTTCGATACGGTCAAGTTCCTGCTCAGACAAACCCGCAAATTCTTTCACGGAGGACACTTCTATATCCTCGTCTTGAAGGAGTCCGTTATAAATATTGAGTGCTGCCAGCGGTGTTTTCAGTTGGTGTGAAATGTCGGAGATTGTATTTTTCAAAAACTCTTTCTCTCGTAACTCGTTATCTGCATGGGCATTTAACACTGCCGCTAAAGAATTGATGGAATGAAGCAGTCGGTACAATTCGCCCTCATTGTCACATTCAATACGGGCATTGCGATCACCATCAAGATACGCATTGATTTGTAATATCGCCTGCTCCATGATCTGATTTTGCCGATTAAAATATACAAAGCAGACTGCCCATACAGCACCGCCAGCCAATAGAAAAAGGATTAGCAATAACAGAGAAAGCCGTCGATATGACAGCCATAGAAAAACCTCGGCTAAGAGAAATGTAACCCCAAAAACCAGTGAAAGCGAAAGAAATAGATTTTTGATTTCTTTATTTGCCAGTATCTTCATTCTGTACCTCACCCGATAATATTCCATTTATATCCCATACCTCGAACAGTCAGGAGCATTTGTGGTTCACTTGGATTATCCTCGATCTTCATACGAAGCCGACGCATATAGACCGTAAGGGTACTACTGTCGATATAATTCCCGTCGCAATCCCATAGCTTATCTAAAATTTGTCCCTTTGTCAGCACCATGCTTGGGTTTCTCATAAACAAGCACAGTAGCTTGTATTCCGCGGCAGTCAAATCCAACAGCTCCCCATTTTTGAAAACCTGTCCTTGCAGCAAAAGAACTTTGATGCCATTCGACTGCAATTCTGTGTCTGCTGTTTGAAAAGAATTTGCACGTCGAAGTAAGGCGTTAATCCTTGAAACGAGAACCCCCAGTTTGAACGGTTTTGTGATATAGTCATCACCTCCAATATCCAGCCCCATAATAATACTTGTTTCCTCATCCGAAGCCGTCAGAAAAATAATTGGCACCTTTGATGTAAGTCGAACTCTTTTGCAAAATTCAAAGCCAGACCCATCTGGCAGAGATACGTCCAACACCAACAAATCATATTTTCCGTCTGTCCACAATTCCTCCGCTTCTTTGAGCGTTCTGGCGATATTTAATTCAAATCCCTGCTTTTTGAAAGCAAAAGAAAGCCCGTTAATCAGGCTTAGATCATCTTCAAGAAGTAATATATTACTCATACTTTTTTACCTTTCCTTGTTTTGTTCGACCATCAATCGGCTTCTCCGCAGTTTTAGGGAGCAGCCAAACACCGGCCATTTTCACAGCGCCGGGGATACGCCCACCAGCACAATAATAATTTACCCTACGAGGTGTCACGCCCCACTTCTCGGCGGCCTCTTTTAATGTCATATAGTCCATTTCGCACCTCCACAGGATATATTATAGTTCTCTATCTCGAATAATACAAGTTAGAGCCTACACGGATGCGAAATAAAATACTACTTAATGTAAAATCTCATTACATTCTCATAATTCAACCCGAAATGTAGAATGATATAGGGTGATATGAGAATGAACCAAGATGAAAGAAGGTTTGACTTTCACGGCCTCGGGGCAGCTCTCAAACGAGCCAGAGAAGAAAAGGGCTGGACACAAGCCTATGTTGCGGAATTAGTAGACCGTGACTCCCGTACCATTATGAATATTGAGAACAAAGGTCAGTATC
>NZ_CFKYFN010000058.1:0-2951 GCF_985060555.1 Odoribacter sp.
ATATTACTACACCCGACCCCGATTTTGCACTATTTTCGGAAAATTTTTCAAAGAAAATGAAAAAAGCCAACCGTTATGGTTGACTTTTAATGACTTGTATTTTACCTTGAATATGGATTTTCAAAGAAAAATCCTATATTTGCATTAGGATAGCCTATTTCCAGTTTGGTACATTAAAGTATATAGATGTCATTTGTTTATGTGGTTCGGGTTTCATATCTTTGTCTTACCTAACTTCAAATTATTTTTGTTATGAAACTGAAAATGTATTTTCTGATGCTCGCTTTAGGAGTATGCGGAGCGGCTATGCAAAGTTGTGATGACGATGATGACAACTTGAAAGTTCCCGAAAAATTGCAGTCTGCGTTTTCTCAAAAATATCCTGAAGCCAGTCCGAAATGGAAAACCCGGGGTAATTATTACATTGCGGATTTCCAGGACCAGAATTATGAATCCGAGGCCTGGTTTACTTTCGATGCCGTTTGGCTGATGACCGAAACGGACCTGCCTTATGCGGCTTTGCCCGAAGCCGTCAAAAACGCCTTCCAGAACAGCGAATATAGATCGTGGAGGCCGGATGATGTGGATATGATAGAACGTGAAAGCATGGAACCGGTCTATGTTTTGGAGGTGGAGCAGGGCTCGCGGGAAATGGATCTTTATTACAACGCGGAGGGAATTCTGATCAAGGCGGTGGAAGATTCGGAGGATGATTCCGAGGATTACCTGCCGGTTGAACTTCCCGAAGGGGTGAAAAATTTTCTGCAGGAGAAATATGCGGCATCCGAAATCGTAGAAACGGACCGGGAACACGGACAGTTTGAGGTGGATATCATCCACGACGGAGTTGCCAAGAAGGTGCTTTTTGACAACAACGGAAATTGGCTTTCCACATCCTGGGAGATCAGTCCGGATACTCTTCCGGAAGCCGTTAAAACTGCGATCCAGCAGGCAATTAACGATAATTATGTCGGTTATGAAGCCGACGATGAGCCGGGAATGGTAGAAACACCAGATGGGAATTATTATCGAATCGAGCTGGAAGCGGAAGATGGCAGGGAGGTGATTCTCAAAATCCGGGAAGACGGCACTTTGCTGAAATAGATTCGTTTGCATAGGCATGCCGACAGGCAAATGAAAAATTCGCTTGGCAGCTGTTCGTATTATATCATCTGTTTTAATAGAACGATTTACCTATGAAAAAAATCGGTTTGCTGCTATTTTTTGCGGTATTCGCTTGCTCTTTGTCCGCACAAAACAGGCTTTCCGTCTTTATCGGAAATGCCAATCGGTATGCTTCGGTCGATTTGTCGGATTTCTGTCGGCGCCTCTGCGTGGAATACGATATTTCGGCAGAATCGCTCAATAATTATTACCGGCGTTGCGGCAGAGATTGGGGGCATGTGGGCCTTGCGCTGGAGATCGCCCGAACCTCGGGACGAAGCATGCGCGATATCTGTGATTATTACAGACGTTATAAGAGTGAGGGCTGGGGGCGGATTCTGATCGAACTGGGAATCGGTCCCGAGTCGTCGTATTGTGCTCCGTTCTATGATCGGGTGCATTGTCATAGCGATTACTGGCACGAGCATTACGACTCCTATTGCAAACGACATGGGAAGTATCATCCGCACAAGCACGGGTATAAGAAACACCCGAAATATGGGAAGCGGAAATACGGGAGATATCATGACGATGATTACGACGATGACGAGGATGATGACGATTGAGTGGCCGGTGATAATTCCATGTAAATCGTTATACGTATAATTGTTTTATGAAAAAGATTTTATTGGTTTTTGTTTGCAGTTTGTTCGCTTTCGAGACGGTTTTGGCTCAAGAGAAAAACGCCGTGGGATTACGGTTGGGAGATGGCGTGGAATTTCTTTATCAACGCGATCTTTCGTCTCGGAATTTTTTGCAATTCACGTTGGCGACTCCTCATTTTGAAGGACTGTCCGTTACGGGAATCTATAATTGGCGCTGCTGCCGGTGGAATTGGACACCCCGGACTTGCGATTGGTATCTGAATGCCGGTGTGGGTGGAGCCTTGGGGCTTTATGACTTTGACGATTCGGGTTTTTTACTCGGTCTGGCCGGCTCCTGCGCTTTCGGCTGTCATTTCAAAAATGCCCCGATCTCTTTGGAGGTGGATTACCGTCCTGTGATCGGAGCCGTGATCGGCGGTGGACATGACGGCTTCTTTGATCCCGGATTCTGGAATTTCGGATTGTCTGTCAAATTCCATTTTTGAAACTATGAATGATCGTTATATATTCTTAATAGCCGTTTAAGCAGGAACGGCTATCCGACGAATCTCTGAAAACAAATTCGCCACCGCCGGAACAATCTGGCGGTGGCGAATTTGTGAAAATGAATTTATTGAATGCGACTTTTGTCCGGTCATACATGGAATTTTACAACAGGTGTCCGGTAGCCGCCTGAGACTCCGGTTTCTGTTCCCGACAACATCGGCCGGTATCCTTTCGATAACTGCGTTGTCATAATGGATTCAAATGAATAGGTTCACGTTCGCTTTCCCGGCACGCTCCATGTAGGTGGCAACACCGCCTACGGTCACGTTGTCCAGCAATTCTTCGCGCTGGACGCCCATCACCTCCATCGACATCTGGCAGGCGATGAATTCCACGCCGTTGTCGATAGCCTGCCGGCGCAGCGTTTCGAGCGAGTCGATTCCTTTCCGCTTCATGATGCGGCGCATCATCCGGTTGCCGATCCCGAACATATTCATTTTCGAAAGGTGTAATTTGAGCGATGACGACGGCAGCATCATGTCGAACATGCGTCCGAAGATGTCCTTTTTCGTCTTCGGTTTGGCGATTTTCTTGATGTGTCCCGTCCTGAAAAAGGTTTACAGAAAAGAGTAAATCTTATGCAGCAAACAACGAATTCAGACTTATCACGTCATTATTTACCGCGTCAGTTGCGTC
>NZ_CFKYFN010000059.1:0-1280 GCF_985060555.1 Odoribacter sp.
ACGTCAAAGACAACCTTCAAAAATTTGTACATAAATTCGGATTAAAAAGGAAGGAAAGAAATGTTATTTTACAGCTTCATAGGCTTCGGCAACGGTATCTACGATGATACGCAGCTGTTCCCGGGTTAAATGATTATAAACCGGAAGACTGATTTCATTGGCATACAACCGGTATGTATTCGGATAATCTTCCATTTTATATCCCCGGTTCTTGAACAAAGTCAGCATAGCCATCGGTATGTAATGTACATTCACCCCGACACCCTTTTCACTGATATATTGAATCATGGCATCCCGTTTCGCTTCATCGAAATCCTTGATCCGGAGCAGAAACAGATGATAAGAACTCTCCGTATCCCGGTGATGATAGGGGGGAATAACAGCCCAATCCCGTTTTGAAAACTCCCGGACATAAAATTCAAAAATGGCTTTCCTTTCGGGCAGAAACGTGGATTTATACCGGCGCATCTGGGCCAACCCGACAGTAGCGCACAAATCCGGCATATTCACTTTCAGTCCCTGATCGATGATATCATACCGCCACGCACCCACCTGATTTTTTTCGAAAGCACTCTTGTTTTGTCCGTTCAATGCCAAGGCCCTCAGGAAAGTCAGTTCATTCTGGTTGTTGAAAGGCTGCGGTAAATTCAATACAATCGCACCGCCTTCCCCTGTCGTAATATTTTTTACGGAATGCAGGGAGAAAACAGTGACATCGGCCACTGTCCCGGAAGCCTTTCCTTTATAAAAAGCCCCTAAGGAATGGGCGGCATCGGCCAAAAGCATTATCCGGCCCAATTGCTGTTGCCTCCCGGAGGCAGGCCGGTACAAAGCCTTCACTTCCGGATCGTTCAAAACTTCACGGATGGCATCGTAATCACAGGGATACCCTCCGATATCGACAGGCAATATCACTTTGGTGTGTTCATTGATCGCAGCTTTTATCTTGTCCGGATCGATAGTAAAATCATCTTTTACGTCTACCATCACCACCTTTGCCCCCATATTCATGGCACACAAAGCCGTGGCACTGTATGTGTAAGCGGGGATAATCACTTCATCACCGGGACCTACTCCCAGCCACCGTAGCATTAGCATCGCCCCGGAGGTCCACGAATTTACACACAAAACAGCTTCACCTCCCGTGAACTGCCGGATCTCATCTTCTAAAGCCCGTGCTTTGGGGCCTGTCGTCAGCCATCCCGTATGAGTCAGGGTATCATGCATTTCTGCTATTACCTCATCATCGATGACAGGTAAGGAAAAAGGGATTTTCATAT